>JABFWM010000312.1 GCA_013362195.1 Acidobacteriota bacterium | reverse complement strand
GCCGAGAGCGCTGCCACCCAGCATCGCAGCCCCGCTGCGACGCCGACGAGGATCTTGTCCTTCACGACCAGCGGTGCGGCGGTGCAGAAGTAGCCTTTCTGCGGCGGCGCGAATTCCCGATCCCAGAGGACCGCGCCGCTGCTGCGGTGCAGCGCGACCAGGTGACAGTCGCTCGTCTCGAAGTAGACGCGGTCGCCGAGAATCGCCGCGCCGCGATTGCGGTGCTTCACGCGGAGGCCGGTGACGTCGTAGTGCCAGATCTCGCGGCCGCTGACCGCATCGAGCGCGTAGATGCCGTTGCTCTTCGTCGCGTACATCACGCCGTCGTGCACCAGGGGGACGGTCTCCGGGCGATCGGCGTCGCCGTCGTTGTGTCGTACCCACACCGGAACGAGCCTCGACACGGTCGTGCGGTTGATCTGCGACAGCGGACTGTAGCGATGCGCCGCGTAGTCGCCGTGATACGTCAGCCAGTTCTCGTTCGGGCCCTTCAGCAGGGCATCGGGCGTCACTTGCGCGCGGAGCGTCAGGTGGAGCACGCCCGCAAGCACGATCGACAGCCCGATCATCCGGCGGCCGAATCCCTCTCGCGTCGCCAAATCGGTCACTCCGGTGTTTTCGATGCAGCCGGTGAACGGACGGACTGACGGCCCAGGAACGCCAGCAGATCCTGCAGCTCGTTGTCGCTGAGCCTGGAGCCGTAATCGTCGGGCATCCAGGACTTCTCGCGGAATGTCGCGCGCCTGACGGCATCCCCGCGCAGGATGTGGATCTTCCCCGTCCTGTCGAGCGCCTGAATCGAATAGTTCGACCAGTGCTTGGCGATCGCTTCAATCCGGCGTCCGTCTTCGGTCGTGATGATCAACGGCCGGAATCCCGCCAGCGGATCGCCGTAGAGATCACCCGACGTACTTGCGCCGTTCGTCGTCTTCAGGATTGCGTCGCGCAGCTGGTCGACCCGCCGCGTCGCGCCGACGTCGGTGAGGTCCGGGCCGAGGAATCCGCCGCGGCCGCGGATCATGTGACAGCTGCCGCACTCCGCCTTTCCGAAAAAGATCGCGCGACCGTTCTCCACGTCGCCCGGCACACGGACCCACATCGCGGTGAGACTGAGGGACCGCAGGTAGGTGACGAGCTGCCAGATCTGCTCGTCGGCGAGGGTGAATGCCGGCATCGCGCTCTTCGGCACGCCGTTGCGGACGATGCCGAACAGTTCGCCATCCGAGGCGCGCCGGACGACCCCGCTCGTGACGAGGTTCGGCCCCTGGCCTTCGCCGCCCTGTCCGCCCTCGCCGTGCAACCCATGGCAGACGGCGCAGGTTTCGCTGAATCGCTTCCTGCCGTCTTCGAGCGCCTGTTGTTGTCCTGCCAGGGGATTGGTGCGCGTCGAGGCCGCATCGCCCGGCGCCTGCGCCCGTATGCCGCCGGCAAGATAGAGGCAGACGCATGCCGTGATGAATACCTTCATGGCTGTGAGCCGCGGCGATACTCTAGCACTCCTGTTCAGAGCGCTCCCCGGTCCGTCAGGACACCAGCCGAATCGAACCGGTCGTCGCCGGCCAGGGAGCTGTGGTCTTCACGAACACGCCCGGTTGCCGGTAGTATCCCCGCTATGCCTTACACACGACGAGAACTCGGCAAGCTGGCGCTGGCGCTCCCGGCCGCGTCGCTCCTGCCCTTCCAGACGAAACCGGATTCCAGGATCGACGGGGTGCAGATCGGCCTCAACGTCCCTTACAGCTTCGGCAACAACCTGATGCCCGCCGACGAGACCCTGCGCAACGTCGTCCAGCTCGGGGTGAACGCGGTCGAACTGCGATCACAGCCGGTCGAGGCCTTCATGGGCGTGCCGACGGAGCTGCTTCGCCGCGCGTCGCAGAAGGCCGACGTCGAGGTGCTCGAAAAACCGCGCCTCGCGGCGCCAATGGACAGGGCGAAGGCGCTGCGCACGCAGTGGGAGGACGCGGGCGTCCGGATCGAGGTGCTGAAGTTCGACGGCATCTTCAACATGTCGGACCCGGTGCTCGACTACGCCTTCACGCTCGCACAGGCGCTGGGCGCGCGCGCCATCTCGTGCGAGATCTCGCACGACCTCGCCAACACCAAGCGCGTCGGCCAGTTCGCGGACAAGCACTCGCTCATGGTCGGCTATCACGGCCACACGGAGACGAATCCGGAACACTGGAAGGCGGCGTTCGCGCAGGCCGCACACAACGGCGCCAACGTCGACATCGGCCACTTCGTCGCCGGCACCAACACGTCGCCGGTGCCGTTCATCACCGAGTATCACGACCGCATCACGCACCTGCACATCAAGGATCGCAGGAAGAACAACGGCGCCAACGTGCCGTTCGGCGAAGGCGACACTCCCATCAAGGAAGTGCTGCAGCTGCTGCGCGACCAGAAGTGGAAGATTCAGGCGACCATCGAGTTCGAATACCCGGTTCCGCCAGGGTCCGATCGATTGGCCGAGATCGCCAAATGTGTGCAGTTCTGTAAAGCGGCGCTCTCCACACCAGCCCCGCGCCCAGCTCTGCCGTAGGTTCCGCTTGCATTCGGGACGCTGGCGAAAAACACTGGGAGGGCCCTGTCGGAGACGTTGCCGATGCCTGGTCCCACCCTCTGTCCGTTCTGCCAGTCGTCCCAGATCAAAGCGCGCCTGCCCGTTCACGATCTGCACGAGTACGAGTGCGAGGCGTGCGGACGGACGTGGCTGGTTGCGCGTCCCAAGCGCCAGGCGAAGATCGTCGCGTTCCCCAACGCCGCCGCCCGCGCCAAACGCCGCATCGGCGGAGAGTAGCGTCGCCCTCGACGCTCAGGACCCGGCCTCTTCGAACGCTCCCGTCTCGCTGACACGCCAGACGTGCACTTCGTCGAACCCTTCGTCGAGCGACGGCGGGACCAGACGCTTCGCGCACGTGAAGATGGCGACCTTCGGCACCCTGGACCTGCCCTCGCGCCGCTCGTTGCGCGCCACCGCCTCTCGCGTCGTCGCCTCGATGTAGTGCGCGACGACGCGGACGCCGAACCCGTGGGCGATGCTGACGATCGCCGCGCGGTCGGCCGCCGCGACATTCGTGTTGTCGACCGCGACCGAGCGTCCGCTGGCGAGCGCCTCGCGCACGAGCGCGTCCTGGCGCGCCTGTCTGGTCCTGGCGTTGGGCAGCAGATCCTTGCTGACGTGCGCGTGGGTGGCTGCGAGGCGCTGACGGTAAAAGGTGGACTTGCCGGCACCGGGAAGGCCGACCAGCACCGCGACTTCCGCGCTCATGCCCCGCGTTTGCGGATCGGCGGCTTGCAGACCGGGCACGGCCAGTACTTCCGGCCCGCTTCGTCGAGCGCCAGCCGCTGCCGCGGCTTGCCAAGCTTCGCGCAGCTCTCGCGGTGATAGCGCTTGTCGCCGGGCGCGACGAAGACGTCTGGCGTCTTTGCCGCGCTCTTGTCGCCCTGCGCCTTCGACGGATCGCAGGCCGCATGCGGCTTCATGCCGCGTGATTCC
Source organism: Acidobacteriota bacterium (assembly GCA_013362195.1). Lineage (GTDB taxonomy): Bacteria > Acidobacteriota > Vicinamibacteria > Vicinamibacterales > 2-12-FULL-66-21 > QHWT01. The sequence continues at coordinate 11,848 of JABFWM010000312.1, read as the reverse complement.
GCGTCGCCGCGGGTCATCGCGACGACGTTGGATGTGTCGCGCACGGCCTCGCAACCGGGCCGGTGGTATTCGTTCGATCCCTTCTTGACGAGGACGTATTCGCCCGCGTCCTGCGGCCACGCGCAGAAGAGAGCGAGGGCAAGCAGCAGCGCGCGCATCTGAAGATGGTAGCGCCGAAGGCCGCCGATCGGAGCCGCGGGAACCGCGGGTCAACCCTGGGTCGGTTTCCGGGGGTCGAGCCCTTCCAGCCGGGCGAGAATCGCGGCCTTCAATTCCGCCTCGGTGCGGGCCGTCGTCAGATCGATGTTGGCGTCGGCCACCGCGTCGAGCAGCGCACGAATCAATTGCGCGCGGCTGATCGCGGCGCCGCTCTGCGCCCGGATGTTCGCGGCGAGGCGGTCGAGGAAGACGATCTGACGGTTGAAGAGCACCACCGTCACCTTCGTCCATGCTTCCTCGTGAACCGGAGGGCGGCCTGGCTTCCGGCCGGCCAGGGGGGCTTCTGGATGCGCCATGATGGCTCCGAGGAAAGTCTGCCTCAACCGATTGGGGCTGAGGTATTCAATACGATTGAGGGCGGACAATTCAAGCTCGACGTTGGGGCGGAGTCGCCCTCACGGGATAATGGCCGACGGGCATGCGATTGTGGGGCTGGTGGAGGGGAGCCGCGGCACGCACCAATGGCGGCCTGGGCGCGTGGCGCCGGGCGTGGTCGAACGCGGTTGCCCGTCCCGACACGGCGTCGCTCGAGGCGCTGCGCAGCGCGCTTCATACCGAGCCGCCGCGCGCTGACGACATCGAAATCGAAGAAGAAATGCTCGAGGGCCTCGACCGGCTGCTGGCCCTCACCCGCGATCTCGAGAACGGGCGCCTGCCCTGTCTCGAAACCGCCCACCGGATCGTCGGCACCGACGCGTGCCATTTCAGCGCGCCGGTGTCGATGCCGGACGATCCGGCGCAGCCGACCGGCCGGCTGCTGCTGACGGGCACACGCGCGGTGATTGCCGGCGGCGCGCGTCCGACGATGCTCGCGTGGCACGCGACCGCCGACGTCGTGCAGACCGATCGCGACGTGCTGCTCGTGCGCGGCGATGGCACGGCCCTGCATCGGTTCCGCTGCAACAGCTACGGCGATGCGCTGACCGCCGCGGCGATCGCGCGGCATCTCGCGGCCCGCGCGCGCGGGCCCGCGGAATCGCGCACGCTATAATCCGCCGATGTCCGTCCGCCTCGGCATCGAGCGGCTGATCGACGGCAGCGACCGCGGCCTCATCGCCGGACGCCGCATCGGCCTCGTCTGCAACCCCGCGTCAATCGATGGCGCGTTCCGGCATTCCGCCGATCGCCTGGCGGCGCCGGGCGATTGGACGCTGACGGCGCTGTTCGGGCCGCAGCACGGCTTCCATTCCGATCTGCAGGAGAACATGATCGAATCGCCGCACGCTCGTGACGCGAAGCGGCGGGTCCCGGTGCACTCGCTGTACAGCGAGACGCGCGAGCCGACGCAGGAGATGCTCGCCGACGTCGACGTGCTCGTCATCGATCTGCAGGACGTCGGGACGCGCATCTACACCTACATCTACACGATGGCGAACTGCCTGCGCGCGGCGCGCCGGCACGGCGTCGGCGTGGTGGTCTGCGATCGCCCGAACCCGATCGGCGGCGAGCGCATCGAAGGGCTCACGCTCGACCCCGCCTACGCCTCGTTCGTGGGACAGTTCCCGATCCCGATGCGCCACGGGCTGACGATTGGCGAGGCGGCGCGCCTCTTCAACGACCAGTTCGGCATCGGCGCCGCCGTCGACGTCGTCCCGATGGAGGGGTGGCGGCGATCGATGTATTTCGACGAGACGGGGCTCCCTTTCGTCGCGCCGTCGCCCAACATTCCGACCTTCGAGACGACCGTGGTCTATCCCGGCGGCGTGCTGTTCGAGGGCACGTGGATCTCGGAGGGACGCGGCACGAACAAGCCGTTCGAGCTGATTGGCGCGCCGTGGATCGACGGCGAACGCTTCGCCGATGCGATGAACGCGCGCGGCGTCCCCGGCGCCTTCTTCCGTCCCGCGTTCTTCGAGCCGACGTTCCACAAACACGTGAAGGTGTTGTGCGGCGGCTGCCAGGTGCACGTGACCGATCGGCACGCGTTCCCGCCGATGCGCGCGGCGGTGGAGATGCTCGCGGAATTCCGCCGCGAAGCGCCGGATCAGGCGCTGTGGCGCGATCCGCCCTACGAGTACGAGCACGAGAAGATGCCGATCGACATCCTGTACGGATCGGATCGGCTGCGGCGGGCGATCGACGCGGGAGAAGAGCCGTCCGCCGTCACGAGCGAATGGCCGCGCGATGAAGAGGCCTTTCGGAAGCTGCGCGAAACCTTCCTGCTGTACTAGCGGCCACGACAGGTGTCACGGCCGACGGCTCGTCACGAACGATCACGACGAGACGTTCCTTCGTCGTCTTCGTGGCAACGCCGTCATCCATGCGCCCGCCCCTGAGCGCCGCCGCTATACCTTTTCTTTGACAGACGACCGCGCCACGCGGATCTGATCCGCATGCCGATGGGCGTGTTGGCCGTAGACGCGGAGCCAGGTGTCGAGGCCGAAGCGCCCGATCTCGGAGTGCGTCCCTTCGCGCAGCCAGTCAGCTTCCGTCAGACACGCCATCAGCTCCGCCGTCGATGCGCGGGCCGCGCGGAACAGCTCCAGCGACGCTTCGTGCGATCGTTCGTAGTGCAGCCGCCGCGCGAACTCGTCCTGGTCGTAGCCCTTGATCGTGGGACGGTCCTCCGCGAGCAGGAGCCGGAAGCGCACCGCCGCGGTCATCTCGCTGTCGGCGAGATGGTGGACGATCTCGCGGGCCGTCCATTTGCCCGGCGCGGGGCGCGCATCCAGTTCCTCGGAGGTGATCCTGACGAGCGCTTCGGCGATCACACGGTAGCCGTCCTTGTACTGGGCCATCAGCTGTTCGCGTTCTTCGTGCTCCATGCTGTCTCCTCGTCAGCCGCGGGTTTTCGCGATGCCGGGCGCCTGGTTTTCCTGCGCCGTCTCCGGCACGAGGTGGTGCTCCATGAGGTGCCCGCGCAGCTGCTCGAGCGCCTCCTCCGGCGAGTCGACCCACCGCATCAACTGGAGGTCCGCGGTATTGATCGCGCCCCATTCCTCCATCGGGGTGAGATTGAGGATCTGCTCCCAGTAGTCACGTCCGTAGAGCACGACGCACATCTGCTTCGACAGCTTCTTGGTCTGGGCGAGCGTGAGGATCTCGAACAGCTCGTCGAGCGTGCCGAAGCCGCCGGGGAAGATCACGAGCGCCTTCGCGAGGTACGCGAACCAGAACTTCCGCATGAAGAAGTAGTGGAACTCGAGGTGCAGCCCCGGCGTGATGTAGGCATTGGCGCCCTGCTCGAAGGGCAGACGGATGTTGAGCCCGATGGTCTTGCCGCCCGCCTCGTGCGCGCCGCGGTTGGCCGCCTCCATGATCCCCGGCCCGCCGCCGGAGCAGACCACGAAGCGGTGCCGCGGCGACGGCAGCGATCGGCTCCACAGCGTGAGCTGGCGCGCGAGCTCGCGGGCGTCTTCGTAATAGCGCGACCACTCGACCGCCTTGCTGCTGCGTTTCAGCGCGGCTTCGTAATCCGATCCGCGCGTGCCGTCCCGCAGCTTCTGCAGCGCGCGCTCGGCATCGAGCCGGCTGTGCACCCGGGCGGAGCCGAAGAACACCACGGTGTCCTGAATGTTCTGATCACGGAATCGTCGCAGCGGTTCCAGGTATTCCGCGACGATCCGGATCGGCCGCGCCTCGTCGCTCTCCAGAAAATCCGGATCGTAGTACGCCAGCGGCTGGTTCTGCATGCAGCAAAAAATGTATCATTTCCGTATGCTGCGAAACGGCAATGTGCTCGGCCTGGGTGTGTTCGTGTACGTGCTCGCGGTGCTGTTCGCCGGCACCGGACAGGCTCAACAACAGTCGAAGGGTGGATGGAACATTCCGCCAAACGCGGCGGATGAAAAGAATCCGCTCACGCCGGATCAGGCGACCGTTGCGGCCGGCAAACAGGTCTACGGCAAGAAATGCGAGCGCTGCCATGGTCCGGGCGGGCTGGGCGACGGCAAGGACGCCGATCCGGACTCGCAGCAGGACATGGATTTGACGGTGCCGCGGCGCGCGGCACGCAATCCCGATGGCGTCGTGTTCTACAAGGTATTCAACGGTCGCGCCAAGCCGAAGATGCCGGCGCAGAAGGACGAGCTGTCGAAGGAGCAGATCTGGCAGGTCGTCACCTACGTGCAGACGCTGCGGCGGAAGTCCTGACACGTGCGCTATGAAGTGCCAGCCAGGAACGGCACCACTAAGAGCTGAGAGCTGAGAGCTGAGAGCTGACAGCTGACAGCTGACAGCTGAGAGCTACAAGAACCGCGTCATCAGCTCGCCGAGGATGTAGCCCACGGCCGCGACGCCAAAGCCGACGAGGAACATGTCGCGGCCGCTCGCCCAGACGCTGCGGCCGGTGAACAGGCTGCGTGCCGCGCCAATCCCGAAATGCGCGAGCATGCTGATCGCGAGCGACGTCCACATCGCGGACGCGTGCGACATCACCAGGAACGGCGCGATCGGGATGATCGCGCCGACCGCGGTGGCCGACCCCGTGACGAGGCCGTCTTTGAGCGGCGCGAGTTCGGCGGGGTGGATGTTCAGCTCCTCGCGCACCTGCGTTTCGAGCGCGCGCGCCGGATCCTGCATCATGGCTTTCGCCGTCTCGCGCGCCCGCTCCTTCGAGAGTCCCTTCGCTTCGTAAATCAGCGCGAGCTCGTCTTCCTCGAGGTCCGGCATCAGCCGCATCTCGTGGCGCTCCATCTCGATCTGGTGCGCCTGCACTTCCGCTTCGCTCTTGGCCGCGAGATACCCGCTCGATCCCATCGAGAGCGCGTCGGCCAGCGCACCGGCGAGGCCGCTGATGATGACCACGTGGGGCGCGACGTCGGCGCCGAGCACGCCCGCGACGAGCCCGAAGTTCGCGGTCAACCCGTCGTTGAACCCGTACACGATGCTGCGGAGGAGGCCGCCGGCGCCGCCGACGTGCCACGGCTCGCCTTCGCGCCCCATCACCTCCGACAGCTCGCGGGCGTGCACCGCGGATTCCGACGCGATGTCGACCGCGGCTTCGTGCGTCTGGCGATTGGTCGATTGCCGCGCCAGGCCGAGATACGCCTGCACCTCGCGCCCCTCTTCCGCGAGGATCAGCGGCAGCACGCTCGAGGATCCGAAGCGCCCCGCGACCCACGCGAGCAGGCGCGTGCGGCGCGACGTCTGGTAGCGCGGCAGCCGCCGCTCGGCCTCGGCAAAGAGCGTTTCCCAGCGCGTGACGTGATGATCCTCGACGGCCGCGAGGCGTTCGAACAGGTCGCGGCGCTCCGCGTCCTTTTCGACGCGCGCCAGCGCACGATAGAGATACGCCGCGTCTTTCTCGTCGGCGTAGTGCTCGTCCCAGCGCTCGTCGGCCTGCGGTCGCTCCGTCATGCTCGCGTACAGTGTACAGCCATGCAGACGCCCGAGTTCGACCACTCGATGCTCATCAACGCTGCGCCCACACGCGTGCTGGCGGCGTTCACGGATCCCGATGCGCTGGCGATCTGGTGGCAGGCCGTGCGGTCCGTGACCGCGCCGCGCGTGCTGGGCGTCTATGCCATCGAGTGGGCGCCCACGGCCGACGCCGACGAGGTGCTCGGTCGGCTCGGCGGGATCTTTCATGGAGTGGTCATGGAGTACCTGGCTGGCCGCGAGCTGTTCGTCGGCAATGCCTGGTGGCTCCCGCCGGCGGGCGAACCCATCGGGCCGATGGGCCTGTCGGTGAGCTGCCGGATGGACGGGCCGGCGTGCCGGCTGCGCATCCGCCAGTCGGGATTCGAAGAAGGCGTCCGCTGGCGCCGCTACTACACCGTCATTGCCGGCGGATGGCGATCGTCGCTTGCCGCACTCAAGCAGTATCTGGAGCAGCAGCACGCGTAGCCCCGAGCTGCTGCACGCGGACGAAGTTCGATCCCTCCCGCGCGAGGTCCGGGTTGACGTTGACGAAGACGACCGGCGCCTCGTCGGGCAGCTGCGTCGCCTCTCGCAGCGCCGCTGGCAGATCCGCCACCCGGCGCAACGATGAGACCACCGGCGTCACGCCCCAGTGGACCGTCAACCGCCGCGCCACCAGGTCGGTGGGCGTGACCGCGAAGATCAGCGCGCGCGGCCGGAGCGTGGACAGCATGCGCGCGGTGCGGCCCTGCTGCGTCACCGCGATGATCGCGGCGGCCTTGCCGGTGGTGGCGAGGGTGACCGCCGCCTCGCACATCGCGCGGCCGTGCGGCGCGTGCGTCAGCTCGACGTCGGGCAGCGCGAACGGATCCGGGGGCAGCGTTTCCGCATCGCAGATCACCGACACCAGCGTCTCGACCGCGCGCACCGGATAGGCGCCGACCGCCGTCTCGCCGGCGAGCATGATCGCGTCGACGCCCTGATCGACCGCGTTCGCGGCATCGCTGACTTCCGCCCGGGTCGGCCGCGGCTCGCTGCACATCGACTCGAGCACCTGCGTCGCGACGATCACGGGGCGGCCGAGCGAGCGCGCCGCGCGCACGATCGATTTCTGCACGCGCGGCACTTCCTCCAGCGGACACTCGAGGCCGAGATCGCCGCGCGCGACCATCAACCCGTCCGCCGCGTTCGCGATCGCGGCGAGGTTCTCGAGCGCCTGCGGACGCTCGATCTTCGCAATCAGCGGCACGTCGCGTCCGGCGCTCGCCGCAATCGCCCGGGCCCGCCGCACGTCATCAGGCGTCTGCACGAAACTGAGCGCCACCAGATCGACGCCGAGGTCGAGGCCGAAGCGCAGGTCGACTTCGTCTTTTTCGGTCACGGCGTTCGACGGCAGGTTCACGCCGGGCGCATTGATGCCTTTGTGCTCCGCGAGCGTGCCGCCATTCATCACCGTCGTGATCAGCTCGCCGGGCTGGCAATCGATCACGCGCAGCTCGATGCGTCCGTCGTCCAGCAGCAGCCGATCGCCGGCCCGGGCCGACGAGATGAGCGGCGCGTAGGGGACGAACACGCGCCCGTCGGTCCCCTCGCCTTCGCCGCTCGCGAGGCGCAGCGTGTCCCCCTGACGAAGCGTCAGGGGCTGGCCGCCGCGCAGCCGGCTGGTGCGGATCTTGGGGCCGCTGAGGTCCTGCAGGATCGCGATGTGCCGCCGTGCGCGCGCCGCCGCCTCGCGCACGCGGCGAAACACCTCGGCGTGCGAGTCGTGGGTGCCGTGTGAGAAGTTCAGCCGGAACACATCGACGCCCGCGGCAATCAAGGCGTCGAGGGTGGCGGGATCGGTGCTGGCCGGTCCGAGCGTCGCAATGATTTTGGTGTGACGGCTCACGCCCATGGGTCGACGAGTGCCTTTGGAATGCGCATCGCTTCGGCGTCGGCCAGCGCCGCATCCAGCTGGTGCAGCCCGTAGCGGCGCGCGCCGATCTCGCGCCACGGAATCGACGCCGCGTGGCGTTCGAGGATCGCGAGCGCGCGCAGAAAATGGCGCGCCTCACTGCCCCAGCAGCCGCGCACGTCGAGGTGCTTGCGGTTGATCTGCCGGTGCGCGTTGATGGTGCTGGCGCCGGCGTCGGTGTAATGGCCCGCGATCACGTAGCGCCCGCCGTCGCGCGCGAGATCCAGGCCTTCGGCGATGGCCTCGGCGGAACCGGCGGCCTCGACCACGACGTCCGCGCCCTCGCCGTGCGTGAGCGAGCGCACGCGATCGAGGCGCTCGGATGCGCTCGTCGCCGTCAGGTCGATCACCACGTCCGCGCCCATCCGCGCCGCCAGATCGAGGCGCGCCGCCGGTGCGCCGATCGCCACGACCAGCGCCGCGCCGGCGAGCCGCGCCAGCGCGATCGCGCTCAACCCGACTGCGCCGGTGCCCTGGACGACCACGGCGTCGCCGACGTCGATCCCGGCCCGCTCGACGATGTGCACGGCCGTGAGGAGGCCGCAGCCGCCGCCGATGTAATCGTCCATCGAGACGTTGTCGGGCAGGCGCGCGAGCGCGACGCCCGGTTCGAGATAGATCGCCTGCGCCCACCCGCCGAAGAGGCCTTCGGACGCCGGATCGGTGATGCCGTACACGCGGCGCGCGCGACACCGGGTCGGCGTTCGATGCACGGTACAGGCGCGGCAGCTTCCGCACGTGCGATGCACGTCGAAGAACACCACGCGATCGCCCTCACCGATCGTCGCGCCGTCGATGCCGGTGAGCGGGCCGCGGCTCGCCTCGACCACACCGGCGGAGACGTGGCCGGGAATGATTGGATAGGGGACGCCGGCGAGCCGTCCGTGCCAGAGGTGCACGTCGGTGCCGCACACCTCCGACGACGAGGTGCGGAGCAGCGCCGAGGCCGGCGGCAGATCGGGACGCGCGAACTCGCGCACGTCAATCGGCGCGCGCGGCGCCGTCATGACGGCCGCGAGGATGCGGTCACTCACACGGTTACGTTATCCTTGAAAGGATGCTGATTCAAACGGTGGCGGCAGCGTGGCTCATCGCGTCGATGGTTCCCGTGTCCGCCCGGCGCCCGGCGTACGAGCCGGCGAAGGCGCGGCGCCACTTCATCACGATCGCCTACGACTGGCCGTACACCCACACGCTGTCGTTCGCGTCGCATCCGCTCGAGGATCTCCTCGGGACCCCAGTGCGTGAAGCGCACCTCGAAGCCTTTCAATATCGAACGACCGACGAGCGCACGCTCGTCACCGTCCAGGAGTTCGTGCACCGCACCAGCGGCGTCGGCGTCACCGTGTATCCGTTCGGCTCGAGCAGCGGCGCGACCCTCGCGCTGCGCGGCAGCATCGAACGCCTGCCGGACATCCGGCTCGCCTTCACCGGACCGGCGCCGCTGCCGGTCTACGCGCTGACCGGCGGCCGCGCGCTCGACGCCGGCATCGGCATCGAGGTGAGCGATCGCTCCGCTGGCTGGGGCCTCGGCAGCCACACCTTCCTGATCGGCGGCATCGGACGCGCACAGACCGATCAGATGGATGGGTCGCGCTACTTCCTCGAGGGCGGCGGCGGATTGACGAGCGGACCGTTCGGCGTCGACGTCTCGATCAAGTTCGCGGTCAACCGGTTCGAGGCGCCGGTGCCGCACCGGATCAACACCATCCCGATCAGCCTCCGCGGTACGCTCTCGTTCTGATATGAACGTTCGCGACTGGCTCGCTCGTGCATCCGCCGACGCCGAGGGCCGCGGCATGCCCGAGCTGAAGCCGCTGCTCGAAGCGCTCGCGCGATCGACGCAGGCGCTGCGGGATGCCGACGCGGCGTTCCGCCATCCTGCCCTGACTCCCGCGCCCGACGACGATGACGACGATTCCCAGCAGCCTCGCTGACGCCGCCGGCCTGATCGAGCGCCGCGAGCTGTCGCCGGTGGAACTGACGCGCGCGTGTCTCGATCGCATCGCCGCACGCAACGACGCGCTGCGCGCCTTCATCAGCGTCCGCGAGAAGGAGGCGATGGCGGAAGCCGCGCGCGCGGAGGCGGAGATCGCGCGCAACGCGTATCGCGGCCCGCTGCACGGGATTCCGATCTCCATCAAGGATCTCGTCGACGTCGCGGGCACCGCAACGACCTCTGGATCGGCGGTGCCACCGCGACACGCGACCTACGACGCCCACGTCGTCGCGAACCTCCGACGGGCCGGCGCGATCATCGTCGGCAAGACGAACCTCCACGAGTTCGCGTTCGGCACGACCAGCGACGAGACCGCGTTCGGCGCCGTGCGGCACCCCCTCGATCCGGCGCGCTCTCCGGGCGGATCGAGCGGCGGCGCGGCGGTCGCCGTCGTCGAGGGCATGTGCCTCGGATCGCTGGGCACCGATACCGGCGGGTCGATTCGGATTCCCTCGGCCGCGTGCGGCATCACCGGACTGAAGCCGACGCTCGGCGAGATCTCGTGCGAAGACGTCGTCCCGCTCAGCACCACCCTCGATCACGTCGGCCCCATGACGCGAACGGTCGAGGACGCCGCCATCCTCTATACAGGGATGCGGGACGGCGCCGTCACGCTCGACGATCGTCCGCCCGCGCTGGACGCGCCGGTCTGGCTCGGCGTGCCGACGGCGTACTTCTTCGACAAGCTCGACGCCGACGTGCGCGCCCGCTTCGACGACGCGCTGACGGCGTTGCGCCGCGGCGGACACGGACTGCAGGACGTCGCGATCGCGCACGCCGAGCGCACCGCGGAGGTGTACCTTCACATCGTGCTTCCGGAGGCGGCGTGGTACCACGCGCCGCTGCTCGCCGCGCATCCGGATCGCTATTCACCGGGCGTGCGGCTGCGGCTGGAGATGGGGGGCTACATTCTCGCGGAGGACTACGCGCGCGCGATGCACGCGCGCGCGGCGCTGCGGCGTGCCGTCGATCGCGCGCTCGAAGGCGTGGATGCGCTGCTGCTGCCGACGCTCGCGATCGCGGCGCCACCGATTGGCGAAGCGTCGGTCGCGGTGGAGGGCGTTCAAGAGCCGGTGCGCGCGATCATGCTGCGCCTGACACAACTGTTCAACGTCACCGGGCACCCGGCGATTGCCATCCCGTGCGGCGCCGGCCGCGACGGGCTGCCGCGCTCGCTGCAGCTCGTCGGCCACCGCGGCGGAACGGAACGACTGCTCGCCGTCGCCGCCGCGGTCGCGCGTCAGATCACCGGCGGCGCCGGGTCGGTCGGCGGCGGCGTCGGATGAATGTCGGGCCGATCGTCGCCGTGCGGTTGGCCCGGCGGTATCGGCCGGTTCACGTCGGCGGGAACGTTGACGACATCGGGCGCCTTCGGCACGTCTGGTTCAGGGGGCTGTTCGATCATGGCAGAATAATGTGCAACAGCCGCGCCGCTCGATTTCCCCCGCCATTCGTGGAAAGATCGTCGGAAAGCCATGGTCACACACGTCAGCGTTCGACAGGCGCGTCAGCAGCAGGACGCCGGGGCGGTTTACCTCGACGTCAGGTCGGTTCCCGAGTTCGAGCGGGCGCACCCGGCGGGCGCCTACAACGTGCCGCTCCTGCACCTCGACCCCGCGACGCGCCAGATGCGTCCCAATCCCGATTTCGTCGCGGTGGTCAAAGCCAACTTCCCGACCGATGCCCGGCTGCTCGTCGGCTGTCAGATCGGCCTGCGGTCGGTGCAGGCGGCGGAGCTGCTCGCGTCGGCAGGGTATCCGCACGTCTCGAACGTCCTCGGCGGCTTCGGCGGATCGCAGACGGGCGACACCGGCTGGGTCCAGGCAGGCCTGCCCGTGGAAGCGACCAGCGACGCGTCGCGCGCCTACGAGACGCTTCACGCCAACGCCAGCGCGAGACGCTGAGCGGTGATCTCGCGCGCATTTCACCGCTGGGAGCGGAAGCTCGCCTCGTCGGCCACCAATCGCACGGTCCGTCCGTTCGAGTGGGGCGTCGAGTGGCTCGCGGATCAGCACGTCGCACACGGCGACCCGCGCGAGACCCTGCAGGACTGGGGTGAACGCACGGTGGCGGAGAGCGCGCCGTTCTATGCCGTCAGGCCGGCGCACGACTACGCGCTCCACGGCGATCGACTCACCTTCACGAGCGCGATCCGGACGCCGCATCCTTCCAACAACACCGTCGTCGCCCGCTACTTCGCCGATGACACGCCGCGCGGGCGACGGAGGGCGGTGGTGGTGCTGCCACAGTGGAACGCCGATGCAGAGGGCCATGTCGGGCTGTGCCGGTTGCTGAACCGGTTCGGCATCAGCGCCCTTCGCCTCAGCCTGCCGTATCACGACCAGCGCATGCCGCCCGAACTCTCGCGCGCCGAT
>JABFWM010000191.1 GCA_013362195.1 Acidobacteriota bacterium | reverse complement strand
GCCGGCGTAAGTGTGACTGTCCCGGTTCCTGTTCTGCGCATGGGCGCGGGCAGGCGCGCGGGGGTCGGAACGGGGACAGTCACAGTTATTTTGCGCGGCCGGCGTAAGTGTGACTGTCCCGGTTCCGGTTCTGCGCATGGGGCCGCGCGCGCCGCGCCGCTACTGCAGGCTCGACGGAAGGCGCGGCGACGAGAGCAACCGCTCGAACTCCTGCCAGCGGCGCGCCGGACGATCGGCCGTCCCGCCGCGCGCCTCGATGTAGCGGCGGACGAGATCCTTCCCGTAGTTGTAGTTGATGACGTAACTGCGATACTGGTCGAAGAAGCGGACGCGCTGCGCCGCGCGATCGTGCGCCATCAGCGCGTAGCGCTCCAGCCACGCGACGGCAGCCGCCGCGTCGATCTGTCCGTTCAGGTAGCGTCGCGCCGCTTCGTTGCCCGCATACGACAAGCCGTCGACGAGCGCCTGCACCTCGTAGTACTCCCCCGCCTTCGCCGGATCGAGACCGGCCATCGCAAACAGCGCCGTCTGTTCGAACGCCGCCCGCTCCTGGCCCGGGAACGCGACCTCGATGCCGAAATTGGCCGTGCCTTCCGCAATCAGCGACTGCGACGAAAACAGCGGGTAGACCGAGAACTCGACCCAGCCGCGATCCTTCACCAGGTGCTGCTCGAGCAGCGCATTGTAGACGTGATGGCCGGGATACCCCTCGTGACACGCAAGATCGATGGCGCGGTCGATGTAAATCGGCAGGTCCGTGTTGATCTGAATGAGACTGCGGAACCCGCCCTGGTACCAGTTGTAGCCGCTCCACGACTTGTTCGTCACGTACTCGAGCATGAACTGCTCGCCGGGTGGCAGCGCGACGTGGCGAGCGGTACGTGCGCGGCACGCCGAGATCGCCGCCTGGAACACCGCATCCAGCTTCCCGCGCGGAATCACGAAGCGACGCCGCCACGCCTCGTATCGATCGACCAGCCGTCCCTCGCCCGGAAACCGCCGCTCGAGCTGATCGAGGATCGCCTGGAAGTGCGTATCGGGATAGGTGGGGGCGACGGCATCGTAGAGCGCCTTCGACTCGTCGTCGAACGCAAGCCGCTCGCCTTTCAACATGCGGACGCGCGCGCCCATTGCTGACAGTTGTCGATCGAGATAGCGATGGCGCAGCTGCGACAGCTCGTCGCCGGCCGCCGGCGCGGCCGCGAGCGCCTGCCGGAGCGCCGCCGCCTCCGTTCCAATCGCCTCGAGTGCAAGGGGCGCCGCTTCGGCCTGCTGCTTCAACTCCGCCGGGCCGTAATAGGCATCGACGTAATCCTTGTCGTGCGTGCCCAGCGCGAGCACGAGGGTCACGTACTTCCGCGCAATCTGCTGCATCGCGTCGCCGCCGCTCCGCGCGGCCGTCTGCCGCGCCGCGAACAGACCTGTCGTCATTACCAACGCCGCGGTCGGCGCGCCCACGGCGGTGAGCAAACGTTGCGTCATTCCTTCACCCTGCCTCGGGAGAGGTCCCGCCAACTCGAGCGGCCCGACGGCCGCGCCCGCAGGCCCTATCTTGACACTTCAGCGGACGAGAGCGGACGTACGGCGGACGTTCAAGAGGGCGTGTGGCGAAGGCACGGATGTACAGACGACGAAACGCCGGGCGATTGGACGCCCGGCAGTCGACCGGCATCGGGATTGAAGGAGTGCCGTCGGTCCGATGATGCGAAGCTTGTTCTTCTCCGTCCTTGGCTATTTCCTGACGCCCGCGGGAGTCGTGCTCATGGGAGTGCTCGACGCCTCCATGGTGTTCTTCCTCCCGCTCGGGATCGATTTCGTCGTCATCCTCATGGCCGCGCGCGACCCGCACCTGTTCTGGCTGTACGCGCTGCTCGCGACGGCAGGATCCGTGCTAGGAGCGGCGCTGACGTTCTGGATCGGCCGCAAGGCCGGGGAAGTCGGGCTGACGAAACTCGTGAACCCGAAGCGGCTCGAACACGTGAAGGCGAGCGTCAACCGCGGCACGATCGTGGTCGCGTCGCTCGCGATCATTCCGCCGCCGTTTCCGTTCACGCCGTTCGTCCTGACGAGCGGCGCGATCGGCATGAACCGGTGGTCGTTTCTCGGCACGCTCGCCGCGGTGCGCGTGTTCAGGTTCGGCGTGGAATCGGCGCTGGCGTCGCGCTACGGCAGCCGGATCATCCGCTGGATGAAGACGCCGACGTTCGAGGCCATCGTCGGCATCTTCATCGCGCTGGCGGTCATCGGGACGATTGCGTCGGTGATCGCGCTCTGGCGCGGCTCGCAGCGCCGCCTCAAATCCGATACCGCAGCAGCGCCGCTGCGCCGCCGTACGGCTCGAGCAGCGACGCGTCCTCGATGAACGTGACGCGCGCGCCGGTCTGCTGCGCCTTCGTGACGAGTTCGTCGGCCAGCCGCACCGTGCCGACGTCGGCCTGCGCGGCCTCTCCCGCGGCGACCGGCTCGATTGCCGGTTGGGCGAAGCCGGCGTCGTTCGCGACCGCCATTGCCGCGGCCGGCGTACGCTTCAGCGTGCCGAGCTTCGCGAGCGACGCGGTGATCAACAACTCGTCGACCTGACCGTTCGTCAGCGCGAGCAGCGTCCGGTCCGGACCGACCACGCCGAGCGCGCCGGCGCGATAGGCGCCCACCGCCGCCTCGACCTTCTCGCGATCGGTCCGCTCGTTCAGCTTCTTCATCGATTCGAGCGCGGCCTTCACCACGTCGTCGTTCGACGAGGCGGCGAGATCGACATTGAGCTCATCGACCACCTTTTCCGCAAGGTGCTTCGGCATCTGCTCGCGGAGGAGCGGCAGCACGACCGGGTCCCCCGCGACGACAATCTGCTGAATCCCGTCGCGCGTCACGATCCGCTCCAGCGCGTCGATCACGTCCTTGACGTGCTGCAGGTGATAGTTCTCGATGTGCCGCTGGAATCGCGCCTGCGACCATCCGCCCTGGGAGGTGCGGCGCGTCTTCACGCCTTCAATCGATTGAGTGTCGGCGACGGCGTTCTGGGCGATGACGAGGATGCGGGTCGCATGCGTGTTCGCCAGCACCGCGGCGTAGCGCGGAAACTGCGACATGACACGCGCGAGCGGGTAGAGATGCGGCTGATCGCCGATGAACAGCCAGTGGTCCTCGACCGGCGCTTCGAACTGGATCGCTTCGAAGAGGTTCCCCGCGTCACACGCAAAAATGGCGACGCCGTGTGCGGACGGCTGCAACTCCGTCTCGAGGTATCGCGTGATGCGCTCGAGGTCGCGGTTGAGGCAGTCGCGCTCCGGCGTGTTGGGCGGGTAGGTCTGCTGCCGGGCCTTGAATTCCTTGCGCGTGAACGTCTGGTAACTGTCGCGGCCGTGCTGGTTCGGCTGGGTATTCAGATACAGACTGACGACCGGGTAAGGGGCAGGTTCGAAAGCCGCCAGGCGGTCGAGCTGTTCCGTCAACGACATGGTTCCTCCGACGGTTGCCGGTATGAGGGTGCCAGTTGCCGCCGCGGCACATCGCGCGCCGACTCATGCGGGCGCGGCGGACGTCCGGCCAGCGACCGCCGCTCACCCACGATCCACTGCCCAGCAAATGGCGTGCTGGATTCGACAGCTCTGCCGTCCGCGACGCTCGCGATACAATCGTGCTGCCGCATGCGGACTGTTCCGTACTTCTTCGACACGTTCCCACGCAGCCGTCGTCCCGAATATCCCCGCCAGACCGGGGAAGTCCGCGCCACCGTTGCGATCGTCGGCGGCGGATTGACGGGATGCGCCTGCGCGGCCGCGTTCGCGGCGGCCGGGATCCGGACGGTCCTGCTCGAAGCCGATCGCATCGGGACCTCGGCCACGGCGGCGAGCGCGGGATTGCTGCGGCAGGACTTCGACGCGTCATTTCAGGCGACGGCGAGTCAGCACGGCCTTCGTGCGGCCCGCCACCTGTGGCAATCCATTCGACGCGCATCGCTCGATTTCGCGGCGGCGGTCCGTCGCCTCGGGATCCGCGCCGATCTCGCGCCGCAGGATCTGCTGCTCTTCACGCGCGATGGCGCGGACGCGGCCAGACGGCTCGCGCGCGACTATCAGGCGCGGCGCGACGCCGGCGTCGAGGCGTCGTGGCTCACCGCGCGTGCGCTCGGGCGCGACGCGAACATCGACGGCGACGGCGCGATCAGAATCAAGGGCGACGCGTTCGACCCGTATCGGGTGTGCGTCGCGCTTGCGGCCGCGGCCGCATCACGCGGGGCCGTCATCCACGAGCGCAGCACCGTGCGCCGCGTGCGCGCGGCACGGAAGTCCGTGGAGGTCCGCACCGAGAGCGGCTCGATTACCGCAGACGCCGTCATCATGGCCACCGGCGGTATCATCGACGAT
>JABFWM010000301.1 GCA_013362195.1 Acidobacteriota bacterium | reverse complement strand
GGGTCAGGGCGTCGCACCGGACTCCCTGTTCTTCCAGGACCACTGCTCGACCTGCATGCTCATGCGCGCTTCCGTGCGGCGGAAAGGACCCCCGGGCCGCGAAGACACCGCTTCACGCGGAGACGACCGTAGCCACTGGCTGGGGATGCGTGTAGCTCTAGTAATACCGCAGAACGGCACGCCACGCGCAAGTTTTCACACGCCATTACGCCTATATTTTCCGGCAGAGTCGGGGCCCTTATTAGTTAAATGCCAATTCTCTGGACGGAGACATCGTTTCCGGTCAGCCCGGAAACCGGGGCACCCGACCCTGCGATCGCAGGGTCAGCCGTCCTCCACGCGATCACGCGAGCGCCTCTCCCCAACGCGGCACCGGCCGGCAACGGGCGGCGCTCGGTCCCCACGTTTTCCACGTCGGAGGGGAGACCGCATGAGCACCAGTAGGATGCCTGTCGGCCGGCCGCATGCGCCGCCGCCGCCGTATCTGCCGCCAGACCCGAAGTCCGCCCCACGCAGCGTACTCCGGTTGGCCACCGACCCGGCCCGCCGGTCGGACAAAAAGGACCGGAAGGGCGCGCCGATCGGCTACGTCCTGAATCGCGACGTCGCGCACCTGAAGCCCGTGCTCGACGAAATCCTCGAACTCGAACGCTTCGGATTCGACGTCCACGTGTTTTTCGTGGACCGCAATTTTCCGGGCTACGCGCGCTGGATTGCGCACGAAGTCTCGGAACGGCGGATCGAGCACCTCCATGCCCATCTCGCGACCGTCGATGTCGCGCGCCACGTGAAGCGTCTGACGCACATCGGCTACAGCTTTACGCTCGCCGGCCCGAATCCCTTCGCCGCCGGCCCGGATCTGACGTCGCTGCGTGATCATGCGCGTGAGGCGGACTTCGTCGTCGCACCCAGCGAAACGAGCCGCCGCGAGCTGCTGTCCGCGATGGGACCGGCGATGGCCGGCCGCGTGTTTCGAATTTACCGCGGCGTCGATGTCGAGCGCTTTCCCTTCTCGCCCGAAGCCGGCCGCCAGGCCGATGCGATCCTCGCGGCCGGGCCACTGGTGCAGGCCAGCGGGTTCGACGATCTGATCGACGCGATCGCCATCCTTCGCGACCGCCGGCCGGAGCGGATCCGGCTCACGATTGCGGGCGCGGGTCCGTCCGCGCCGAAGTTGAAGGCGACCATCACCGCGCGCCACCTCGAGGATCGCGTCGAGCTCGTGGCCGCCGACAACGAGTCGAACACGCACCCGACCTTGACCGACTTGATGCGCGTCCACGCCATCATGGCGTTGCCCTACAGGCGGCTCCCCGGCTCCTGCGACGGCGCCGTTCCCGCCGTCCTCCTCGAAGCGATGGCGATGGGCCTTCCGGTGGTCTCGACGTCGCTGGACGGCATGCGCGAGATCATCGACGACGGGTGGAATGGGCGCCTCATCACCCCGCGGCAGCCGCACTGGCTCGCCGGCGCGCTCGAAACCCTGCTCGACAACGTGCGGTTGCGCGTCCGCATCGCGACGAACGCGCGCGAAGACGTCGAACAATCGTTCAATCAGGCGGTGAATGCCTCTGAACTGGCGCGCCTGCTGTCGATGGCGGCGGTCGAGCACCGGACGTGCGCACGGGAGGTCGTGTGACCCGTCACCTCCGATCGACCGTGCTGCTCCTCGAGCCGCACCCGGATAGCGCCGCCATGTTTGCGGAAGTGCTGCGATGGGCGGGCTTCCGCGTCGAAACCACCATGTCCGCCAGCGCCGGCCGCACCGTGCTGCCTCGGCCCACGCCGGACCTCGTCATCGTCGGCCTGCGCTCGTGCGAAGGACCGGTCAGCGCCGCCTTGTCGGGCGGCCACAGCATTCCAACGATCGCGATCACCTCGGATCCGCGCGATACGGAACAGGCCGACGCCCTCGGCTATGCCAGCGTGCTGCTGCGGCCCGTCGATCCGGCGCGGCTCATCGCCGAGGTGCGGCGCGCCCTCCACTCGGCGTGGCACTCAACGCCAGGCGCCGCGTAGAAACCGCAACACGTTGCCGTGGGCGATCCCACGGATGTCCTCCTCGGCGTACCCGCGCGCGGCCAGGCGTTCGGGTACGCGCCCTAAATCCGCAATCGTCTCCACGTCCAGCGGCCCCTGCTCGCGGCCGTAGGCGCCGTCCAGGTCCGAGCCGATCATGCAGTGGCGCGCCGAGCCGGCGACCTGACAGACGTAGTCGATGTGATCGAGCACGGTGTCGAGCGTCACCTGCGCCGCTTCCGGGGTGGTCTGCCCCCGCTGCCAGCCGGGGACGAGCATCCACGCGTCGAACACCGCCCCGATGACCGCGTCCCGCTCGATCAGCGCGCGGAGCTGGTCGTCCGAGAACTGCCGATCGTTCGGCACGAGCGTGCGCGCATTCGAGTGGCTCGCCCACAGCGGACCGCGAAAATGATCGAGCGCGTCCCAGAAGCTGTCGTCGCACAGGTGCGTAACGTCGAGGATGATGCCCAGCCGCTCCATCTCGCGCAGCAGCTCGCGTCCGCGCGTGCCCAGATCGCCGCAGGCGGCGGTGCCATTGGCATAGACGCCGGGTCCGTAGTGCGCGGGGCCGAGCGCGCGCAGCCCGTACGCGTAGGCGCGCTCGAGATGACGGAGCGTCACGATCGAGTCTGCGCCCTCGAGGCTGAGGATGTAGCCGATCGGATCGCGCGTAGACGCATCATCGGTGCGCGCGCGTCCGTCCGCCGGCTGCACGTGGCGATCGAGCGTCTCGCGATCGCGGATCTGCACCAGCTCTCCGCGTTCCTCCATCGCGCGGTACCACGCCAGCTGCCCCTGGGTCGTCGCCCACGCCTGTTCCGGCGAGTGCCATCCCGTCAGCGGATTGCCCGGCGCGACGTATCGCGCGATCTGCGTGGCGACGCAGAGGCGCACGCCGCCGCGCCGCATCTCCGCGAAGGACACCGTGCCCTGGCCGCGATCCGGTTTGTCGGTCATCCCGCGCTCACTGGCGCGGATCTCGTCGATCGGCCGGGTGAGATCGCGGTTCCATTCGAGGGCGTTCATGGCGAGATCCAGGTGGGCGTCGACGATCAGCACGCGATTACCTCACGAAAGCGGCGAGCAGCAGCACGCCGGCGAGTCCAACGACCGACACGATCGTTTCGAGCGCGGTCCACGTGATCACGGTCTGTGGCACCGACATGTTCAGGTATTCCTTCACCAGCCAGAAGCCGCCGTCGTTGACGTGCGACGCGATCGCGGAACCGGCGCCGATGGCGATGACGAGCAGCTCCTTGTTGACGCCCGGCAGCGCAGCCGCGATCGGCGCGACGATGCTGGCCGCCGTGATCACCGCCACGGTGGCGGAGCCGACCGACAGCCGCAGCACCGCGGCAATGATCCAGCCGAGGACGAGCGGCGAGATGTCGAGACCGCCCATCGCCTGCGCAATCGCCCGCGCGGCGCCCGCGGCATCGAGCACGCGTCCGAAGCCGCCGCCGGCGCCGACGACGAGCAGCACGCTCGCGATCGGCGGCAGCGCGTCTTCCGCGAAGCGCAGCAGGCGCGCGCCGTCGAAGCCGCAGGCCCGCCCGAAGGTGACGAACGACACGAGCGTCGCGATCAGGAGAGCCACCAGCGGACTGCCCGTGAATGCCAGGCCGCGGCGCAGCAGTCCGTCCGCGAGCGTCGCCTGTGCGAGCGACGCCAGCATCATCAGCAGCACGGGCAGCAGGATCGTGACCAGCGTCACCGCGAGCGAGGGCGGACGGGTCGCGGTCGAGACGCTGAACTGATCCGCGATCGCGCCGGGCTCGAGGCGCACCCGCGGGGCGATCACGCGTGCGTAGAGCGGTCCCGCGACGATCGCACACGCGAACGCGACGAACAGCGAATAGAACAACGTTCGTCCCGGATCGGCGCCAATCCGTTCGATCGCCGCGAGAGGGCCCGGATGCGGCGGCACCAGGACGTGTGCGGCCGACAGCCCCGCGACCAGCGGCAGGCCGAGGCGGGCGAGCGTCATGTTCGGGCGTCCCGACTGCCGCGTCAGCGTGAACAACACCGGCGCGAGGAGCACGAGCCCGACCTGGAAGAACACGGGCAGGCCGATCACGAAGGCCGACAGCATCATCGCCCAATCGACCCGGCGCTCACCCAGCGCAGCAACGAGCGCGCGCGAGACGACGAGCGCGCCGCCGGATTCCGCCAGCAGCTTGCCCATCACCGTGCCGAGCCCGATGACCAGGGCGATGAACCCCAGCGTGTCGCCCACGCCCTGTTGAAAGGCGCGCGGAATGTCGAGGAGCGGCATGCGTGCCGCCAGACCGACGCCCACCGACCCGAGGGCGAGCGCCACGAACGCCGGGATGCGCCCGACGGTAATGAGGGCG
>JABFWM010000069.1 GCA_013362195.1 Acidobacteriota bacterium | reverse complement strand
GACCGCGTTCGAGCACGAGGCCGTGCTCAACACAGTCAAGGCGCTCGCACGCCGCGGCTGGACGGCCACGCTGCTGCCGGTCAACGCCGACGGCCTGGTCTCGCCCGACGCATTGGCCGAGGCCATCGACGATCAGACGGCGATCGTGTCGGTGATGCACGCCAACAACGAGATCGGTACGATCCAGCCGATCGAGGCGCTCGCGTCGATCGCCCACGCGCGCGGCGCGCTGTTCCACACCGATGCGGTGCAGTCGGTCGGCAAGATCCCGGTGCACGTGCGCACGCTTGGCGTGGACCTGCTCTCGCTCTCCGCCCACAAGTTCAACGGCCCGAAGGGGTCCGGCGCGCTCTGGATCAAGCGCGGGACGCGGCTGGTCGCGACCATGACCGGCGGGAAGCACGAACGCAACCGCCGCGGCGGCACCGAGAACGTGCCCGGCCACGCCGGCCTGGGCGTCGCCGCGCGGCTCGCGCGCCGGAAGCTCACGACGGAAGCGGCGCGCATCGGCGCGCTGCGGGATCGCCTCGAACGCGCGATCCTCGAGCGCGTCCCCGGGACGGTGTTGAACGGCGCGCCCACGCCGCGCGTGCCGAACACGACCAACATCAGCTTCGAGGGGCTCGAAGCGGAGTCGCTCCTGATCGCGCTCGATCTCGAAGGGTTCGCGGTGTCGACCGGCTCCGCCTGCTCGTCGGGCACGCTGGAGCCCTCGCACGTGCTGCGCGCGATGGGGCTCGCCTCGCACCGCACCCAGAACTCGATTCGCTTCAGCCTCGGCGCGGGCAACGACGAAGCACAGGTCGACGCCCTCGTCGCCACGCTGTCCTCCGTCGTCGAAAAGCTGCGCACGCTGGTCAGGAGGTAACACGTAGGGCGGGTCTTGAGACCCGCCGCCTCGAGCGCCGGGTCTGAAGACCCGGCCTACATGGCAATCCATGAGAATAGTCGTCGCCATGTCCGGCGGGGTCGATTCGTCGGTGGCCGCCGCGCTGCTCGCGCGCGAGGGCCATGAGGTGATCGGCCTGTCCATGCAGCTGTACGACCAGCAGCAGGGAGAGATCCGCTTCGGCAGCTGCTGCACGCTCGACGATCTGTACGATGCGCGCCGCGTCGCCCGCGCCATCGGCATCCCGCACTACATCGTGAATTTCGAGCGGCGGTTCGAGGAGCACGTGGTCTCCGACTTCGTGCGCGAGTACGCGGCCGGCCGTACGCCGATTCCCTGCGTCCACTGCAATGGCGATCTGAAGTTCGCGTCGCTGGTGGAGCGCGGCGAGGGGTTCGGCGCCGAGGCGGTGGCCACGGGACATTACGCGCAGATCGATCGCGATGCGGTGACGCGGCGGTACCGGCTGAAGCGCGGCGTCGATGCAGGCAAGGATCAGTCGTACTTTCTGTTCACGCTGACGCAGGCGCAGCTCGCCCGGGCGCAGTTCCCCATCGGCGCGCTCGACAAGCCCGCGGTGCGCGAGGAAGCGCGCCGGCTCGGATTGAGCGTGGCCGAGAAGCCCGACAGCCAGGAGATCTGCTTCGTCGCCGCCGGCGATCACGCGGATTTCGTGCAGAAGCGCGCCGGGCTGCCCGCGGGGATCGTCCGCGATCAGGACGGGCGCGTCCTCGCCCGCCACGACGGCGTGCACCGCTTCACGATCGGGCAGCGCAAGGGCCTCGGCGTCTCCTCCACGATCCCTCTGTACGTTGTGGACATCGATGCCGACGCCGCGGCGGTGACCGTCGGCCCGCGCC
The DNA here is from genome assembly GCA_013362195.1 of Acidobacteriota bacterium. Classification (GTDB taxonomy): domain Bacteria; phylum Acidobacteriota; class Vicinamibacteria; order Vicinamibacterales; family 2-12-FULL-66-21; genus QHWT01. Next base: position 2,645 of record JABFWM010000069.1, on the reverse strand, counting down.
AGGCGCTCGAGCGGACGACGCTCACCGCGTCACGCGTCAATTGGATCGATGGTCACGCGCCGGCGGGCTCGATTCGCGCGCGTGCGCGAATCCGCTACCGCCATCGCGAGGCGCCGGCGACGATCAGTCCGATCGCCGAGGCGCGCGTGCAGGTCACCTTCGACGAGCCGCAGAGTGCGATCACTCCCGGGCAGGCGATGGTGTTGTACGACGGGGACTACGTACTCGGTGGGGGCTGGATCGACTGATGCGCGAGGAGGAGGAACGCGCGAGCGTCGGTCATCCGACGGCGCGGTCTTCGAGTGTCGCCTGTCCCATGTGCTGCGGCAGTCCGTCCAGATATTTTTCCGCATCGATCGCCGCCATGCAGCCGGAGCCGGCGGCGGTGATCGCCTGGCGATAGACGTGGTCCTGCACGTCGCCGCACGCGAACACGCCCGGCACGCTCGTCCGCGATCCCGACTGCGTGACGATATAGCCGCTGGCGTCGGTCTCGATCTGGCCCACGAACAGCTTCGTGTTCGGCGTGTGCCCGATGGCCACGAACACGCCTTCGACCGCGATCTCCTTGCGCTCGCCCGATAACAGGTCGCGCAGCACCATCGACGTGACTTCGCCCTTCCCGGTGTCCCTGATCTCGTCCACCTCCGCGTTCCATTCGAACGAGATCTTCGGGTTGGCGAACGCCTTGTCCTGCATGATCTTCGATGCGCGGAGCGTGTCGCGGCGGTGGACGACGGTGACGTGCGAGGCGAAGCGCGTCAGGAAGATCGCTTCCTCCATCGCGGAGTCGCCACCGCCGACCACGGCGATGGATTTACCGCGGAAGAAATAGCCATCGCAGGTCGCACAGGTCGACACCCCGTGGCCGATCAGCGCGCGCTCTGACGCAAGCCCGAGGAGCCGCGCCGATGCACCGGTCGCGATTATGATCGACCGCGCCGAATACTCGGCGTCGGCCGTCTTCACGACGTGCGGTCGGGCCAGCAGATCGACCGAGGTCACATGGCCGCGGATGATGTCGGCGCCGAAGCGTTCCGCCTGCGCGCGCATCTCTGCCATCAGTTCCGGCCCCATGATGCCGTCGCGGTGGCCGGGCCAGTTCTCGACGAGGGTCGTGAGCATCAACTGCCCGCCGGCTTCGAGTCCTTCGATGACGAGCGGCTTCAGATTGCCGCGGGCCGTATACAGCGCAGCCGTCAGGCCGGCCGGGCCTGACCCGATGATGATCACGTTGCGCGGCGACATTGCGGCTAGGCGGCGACGTGTTTGTCGATGACCTTCTTCAGCGAGTCTTTATCGGTGAGACCGACCACCTGCTCGACGACCTGGCCGCCTTTGAACAGCAGCAGCGTCGGAATGCCGCGCACGCTGAACCGGTTCGGCGTCGACGGGTTTTCGTCCACGTTCATCTTCGCCACGACCAGACGGCCGTCGTAGTCGGTCGCCAGCTCGTCGACCGTGGGCGCCAGCCGGCGGCACGGGCCGCACCATTCCGCCCAGAAATCAACGAGAACGATCTTGCCGCCGTTGATCGTCTGTTCGAAGTTGCCGTCGGTCAGCGTCTGTACCTTGTCGGATGCCATGTAAGTCCTCTCGGTTCTCCGTTCCCCTATACACTTTGACATATTCCCGAGCCGAAACGTCCCAGGAATGGTCCTGCTTCAAGGCGTTGCGCTGGAGCGCCTTCCAGCGCCGCCCGTTGCGGAACGCCTCGAGGCCGCGGCGAATCGCGTCGAGCAGGGCGTCCACCGCGAACTCACGGAATACAAAGCCGGTTCCCGTCTTCGGCGGCTCGTCCGCGACCTGCACCGTGTCGGCCAGGCCCCCGGTCGCCCGCACGATGGGCAGCGGCCCGTAGCGCATCGCGGACATCTGGGTCAGGCCGCACGGCTCGTACCGCGACGGGATCAGAAACAGATCGGATCCCGCGTGGATGAGGTGTGCGAGCCGGTCATCGTAGCCGATGCGCGCTGCGACCCGATCCGGATGGGTCCGCGCCAGGTTCGTCCAGAACTCCTCGTAGTGCCCGTTACCGTCGCCGAGCAGAATCCAGCTGGCGTCGAGCGCCATCAGCCGACCAGCCGCATCGGCGAGGAGATCGAAGCCCTTCTGGTAGGTGAGGCGCGACAGCATGCCGATCGTGGGACGGGCGAGCGACGCCGCGTCGGGGGTGAGGCCGACGGTCTCCAGCAGCGCGCGCTTGGCGTCGACCTTCCCTTTCGGCGCATCGGCGCCGAACGGCGTCGGCAGGTAGCGATCGCGCTCGGGATCCCACACGTCGGTGTCGATGCCATTGAGGACGCCGGTGAAATCGGCGGCGCGGCTCGCCAGGATCCCCTCGAACCCGAACGCGAAGGCGTAATCGGCGGTGAGCAGTTCGCGCGCGTAGGTCGGGCTCACCGTCGTGACGCGATCGGCGAAGCGAATGCCCGCCTTCAGCGTGCTCGCGCGGCCATGGAATTCGACGCCCTCTGCCGTGTACAGCTCCCGCGGCACGTCGATCCACTGGAGTTCGTCCGGTGAAAACAATCCCTGGAACGCGGTGTTGTGGATCGTGAACACGGACGGCACGCCGCCGAGGACGGGATCGTCGGCGAGCACGGTCTTCAAATAGAGCGGCACGAGCCCGGTCTGCCAGTCGT
>JABFWM010000257.1 GCA_013362195.1 Acidobacteriota bacterium | reverse complement strand
GGGATCGATGAACGGGGGCTGCCGCGGCGGATCGGGGGAGACGGCGACGGCCTTCGCCGCCAGCCCTGTGGCCGTTGCCGCCGCCGCCGGCGCGCCCGACGATGGCTTCGCCAGGTAGTCGATGACGACGTCGACGTCTTCTTGGCTGAGTGCGAGGTTCGGCATCCGTACGCTCTTGTACTTGTCGAAGAGCGCGGTCGCGACCGGGTCGCCGGCCGCGAGCAATTTGTCCGGCTCCTGAATGAACCGCGCCAGCCAGTCCCGGCTGCGGCGGCTGGTCACGCCCGCGAGATCCGGCCCGATATGGTCGCCGGATCCGACGGTATGGCACGCCGCGCAATGATTCCTGAACGTGTACTCGCCGCGATCGAGCGTCAGCGCGGGGGCCTCGGCGAAGGATTTCAGCTGACGCTTCGGTCCCTGCCAGCTGTCGAGCCAGTCGCCAATCGTGCGCGCGAGGAACTTGGGGTTGTCCAGGCTGGAGTTGCGCATCCACTGCCCGGTGGCCTCGTTGCCCACCAGCAGGTTCGGCTTGTGGCCGTCGGGATTCGCCGGATCGGGAGGCGCGTAGAGGCCGAGCTTGCGGCCGATCAGATCGATGTCCTCCTGCCTGCCGGTCAGGAACAGCCAGCCGGGACCCGCGTGAAATTTCGCCGCGTAGTCTTTCAGCACCTGCGGCGTGTCGTGCTCCGGATCGATCGTGATCGAATAGAAGAACACTTCGCGTCCGGCGCGGTCGCCGAGCACGCGCTGCACCTGGGCGAGACGCGCGGTCTCCAGCGGGCACGCGTAGGTGCACGTCGTGTAGATCAAGTTGACCGCGACGATCTTGCCCTTGATCAGATCGTCGTAGAAACGGACGGTCTTGCCGTCCTGCGTCGTCAGCGTGACATTGGGAAAGTAGTCGGCGCCCCAGCGGCTCTGCTGGGCCGCCGAGGGGATCACGGCGATCGTGAGCGCTGCCACGATCGCCGCAATCCCGGCCCGGAATGGCCCTCTCATCGTGCCTGCTCCTCCTCAGCGCGCGCTGGGAAGATCGTACGGATCCTCGAAGACAACGCCCTGCGGTGTCGGCACCGGCGTCGGCAGCGGCCGCAGGAACGGCTCGCCGCCGCCGTTCAACTCCCACCGCAGCAGCATCGCGTTGTCCTCGTGCATGGTGTTGTGGCAGTGCTCCATGAACATGCCGCCCCAGTCGCGGAACTGCATCGTCAGCGTGATGCTGCCGCCCGGCCGCAGGCGATACACGTCCTTGCGTCCGAGCTCCCAGGGCGGAACGTTCGCGGCGCTGCCATTGCGCGCGAGCACCTGGCCTTCCTCGAAGTGGATGTGAATCGGATGATCCCATCCCCCGCCGTCGTTGACGAGATGCCAGATTTCGCGGGTACCGAACCTGGGCGCCGCGGACACCCGGCCGTAGTCGGCATCGAGCGTCGAGCCGCCGTCGGTGCCGATGCCCCACGGGCCGACGAACGCGGTGTTCGCGCTCGTGCCGGTCTGAACCGCACCACGCCCGAACACGAACGTGCGCTCGCGCGCCACCGGGATGCCTGACAGATCCGGGTTCGGAATCATCTGGAGCGGCACCTGGCTCACGTCCGGCTTCGCCGGATCGCGGACCACGCGGAACTCGAGGAAGCGGCCGACGCACGGATCGAGCGACTGCCCCGAGAGCGCCTGCGCGACCGTGAGGTCCGTCACCACCTTCTTGCCGTTGAGGATCGGCGTCACCCCGTCGTCCGCCACACCGGAGTGATCCGCGAGGTTCACGAAGTACAGCTTGTCGCCGACGGTGTACTGCGAGAAGTCGATCACGATGTCGTAGCGCTCGGCGATGCCCTGCTCATCCAGCGCAGCGACGGTGACCGGCTGCGGGAACAGGTTGCCGTCGTTGGCGATCCACGTGATCAGCTGCGCCTGCCCCGAGGCGTTCACGAGCGCGACCTTGAAGAACCGCGACACGCTGGCGTTCAGGATGCGGAAGCGGTACTTGCGGCGCTCGACCTCGAAGTACGGCTCCTCGACGAGGTTGACGGTCATCACGTCGCCGATGAAGCCGTCGAACTCGAAGATGTCGAAGTACAGCTGGCCGTCCTGATCGAAGGCCTTGTCGGCCAGCATCAGGTTGACGTCGTATTCGAGGTTGCCCCAGTCCTTGCCGCTGCCGCTCGGCAGGCGCAGGTTGACGCCGTCGTTGATCTCCTCGTTGCCGCGATCGAGGCCGCTGTAGATGTTGAACATCGCGGCGTTGCCCTTGTACACGTTCTGCGCGGTGAAGCTGAACATGTGATCGTGGAACCAGTGCGTGCTCATCGTCTCGTGCCAGTCGCCGGGGATCTTGATGAGACCGCCGCTGCCGTCCGGGGTGCTCGCCTTGATGTCGTCTGCGGCCGTGTTCACCGAGAAGTGGCCGGCGAGCACGATCGGCCAGTGATAGTCGTAGTACTGGCCCGGGAAGAAGAACGCCCCGGTGAAGCCGTCGTTCTCCGCGCCGTGATGGCCGTTGTGCTCGTGCGTCGAGATCGTGTGCCGCCCGAAGCCGCCGTTCTTCCGCACGTCGGGTGACAGCCCGTTGTGATGGCGGAACAGGATCGGTTCGCCGTAGCGCCCCTGCACCAGCTTGGGCGGGATCGTCCCGTTGAACGTCCACACGTTCGCCGGGTTCTGCGTCGGCCACTTCGGGTGGAATCGCAGCGGCTGCCCGCTGCGCGGGTCGATGCCGCAGTTGTAGATCGGGTCGACGCCCGGGTTGTAGACGTGGTTGGTGCACGCCGGCGCCTGCGTCATCTCGACGGCGACCGCCGGTGGGAACTCCGCGAAGCGCTGGTGCGCCCAGACCGGTCCCGGCGGACGTCCTTCAATCGGCCCGGTGCCGCCGCCCAGCAGGGCGTCGACCGGCTTCTGGGTCTGGTTCGCCTCCGCCGTCGGCGACGGCGTGAGGCACCCGATCGGGTTCCGCGGGATCACGTCGAAGCGCGGCATCGGCTGCGTGAACGGCAGGCAGCCAAACCGCGGGCTCGGCGGCGCGCCGGTGGGCCCGAGCGCCGCGGCGGCCACGTTCGACACGAGCGGGTTGAGGCCGCCAATGGGCGCCAGCATGCCCGCGCCCGTGAACAGGCCCAACTTGAGGAGATCGCGTCGCGAGATGCGGCCCCAGGACAATTCCCGGACGATCTCGGCGCGGTTCTTTCTCGCGTTCTCAGCCGCACGAAGGCGCGCCCTCGACGCGTTCTTAGGCAGAAAAATCATGGCCGTCGTCTCCTGCTCCAGTTATGGGTGCGTATCGTTACTGCACCGGCGTGTTCATGTCGCGCGTGATCTCGGCGGCCGACAGCGCGCGGTTGTAGACGCGCACCTCGTCGATCAGGCCCTCGAAGAACTCGTCGGTGAATGACGCGTTGCCGCCGATGCGCAGCGCGCCGTTGCCGACCGCGATCAGGCCGGTCTGCGCACGCGTGGCGACGAGCACGCCGTTGACGTAGAAGCGCTGGTTCGCGCCGTCATACGTGGTCGCGATGTGCGTCCACGTGCCGAGTGCGAGCGGCCCGGTGCCGCGCACGGGCTGGTCCACGCCGCCGGCGCGAATGTAGCCGGCCGGCGCCGCGACGCCGCCCGCGAACGGCGCGCCGTCGTGCGCGTAGAGCGCATAGGAGAGGAGCCCGACGCCGCGCTCCTTCAGCACCGCGGTCTCCCAACCACTCATCGCCGTCGGATTGACCCACGCTTCGATCGTCATGCTCGTCGACAGATCGAGCGGGCTCGCGGTCGTGTCGAGCACGGTGACCCAGTCGTTGACGCCGTCGAACGAGAGCGCTCCGCCGAACTTGCCGGCGACGCGCGTCGCTTCGAGGATCGTGCCGTTCAGGCCGTTGCCGGAGGAATCGAGCGCCGTCAGGCCGCTCGCTTCATTGAAGCCCAACGCGACGACCAGACCGGACGGGGCGGCCGGCGCGGGGCCGAGCGACACCGTGAGCGCCACCGCGCTGCCCGGCATCACGCTCGCGCCCGCGGCCGGGGACTGGCTGATCACCACACCGGCGGCGACGGTTGCGCTGAAGGAGTTCGTGACCGCCCCGACGGCGAGGCCGGCGGCCGTGATCGCCGACTGCGCAGTCGCCTGGGTCGATCCGACGACGTTGGGGACGGCCACCGGTGTTGGCGGCACGCCGCTCGTGATCTCGACGCCCGCGAAGTTCCACTGATCGGTCGTCGGCGCGGTGTCGTTCAACACGACGGTGGAGCCCGCGAGCCCGGTGGTGCCATTCAGCCGCTGCATCCACATCGTGTCGCCGCTCGGCGCCAGGAACTCGTGGAGGCTCGTCTGTCCGGCCGGGACCGTCCGCGGGAGCGCCTGGTCGAAGTCGATGCCGACGCCGACGACACCCGACCCCGCGCCC
>JABFWM010000130.1 GCA_013362195.1 Acidobacteriota bacterium | reverse complement strand
CTGTAGCGATCGACCGCGTCTCTCTCGGGCAGGCTGATGTCGACGGCGACGACCTTCGCGGGCGCGCGGTGCAGGTAGTCGATGACGTAGGACAGCGCGACCCGCGGCCACGGCCAGTGGCCGAAGAGCGGCGCCATGTCGCGCACGGTCGTGTCGTTGATCTCGACGAGCACGATGTCGCGGTTGACCGTCTCGGGGCGGGCCGCCCACTGCATGCGGCGGTCGTAGGCCTTCATCTCGACCGTGTCGAGCACGCCGGCAGCCGCCAGCGCGATCACGATCAGCGCCGAGCCGGCGCCCACCGCGAGACCCGCCGAGAGTTTTCGGACCATAAACAACGAGCCTCGCTGGTGCGAGGCTCTCGTAGAGGCAGGCCATCGCCCTGGGCCAAGACCATGGCGACCACCGCCGCGAAAGCGGGCGATCAGACCCGGCGCTGCACTGGAAGAAAAAAGGTTGGTACCGCTACGGGGATTCGAACCCCGGTCCCGTGGCTGAGAACCACGTGTCCTGACCCCTAGACGATAGCGGCACGAATCATTGATTCTAGCCGGGGGAAGGCCTCAACGCAACCCTGACGCGCGGCTGGCGCACATGCACCGGATCGCGGCCGGCGGCCCGTCACGACGGGCACGAAATGACGAAGACCACCCGTCGAGCAGTAACCGACGTGTTCGGTTTGTGCATCTTCGGTTTGCGCATCCACTGGCCTTATCATTTCCTGATATGCGATTTCTGCTCGGCCTCCTCCTGATCCTGCTGCTTGCCGCCGGCGGCGTGTTCCTCTACGCCGGCCGTCTGCCGGGTCCCGCCATCGACATCGCCAGGCCGGCCAAGTACGTCGGCCAGTCGACGCCCGTCGAGGTGGCGGTCACGTCGCCCGGCGCCGCGCTCGACGCGCTCACGATTGCTTTCGAGCAGAACGGCAAGCAGACGCCGCTCTTCTCGCTCACCGCGACTGGCGCCGCCGAGATCAAGCAGGAATCAGCCGACCGGGTCCGCATCACCCGCACGATCGATCGACAGGCCGTGCCGGATCTGAAAACCGGGCCGGCGCGCATCGTCGTCACCGCGTCGCGGAAGGTGGTGCGAGGCATCCGCACGGTGCACACGACCGTGACCAGGGACGTGCAGGTGCGGCTCGAGCGGCCGACCATCGCCGTGCTCTCGACGAAGCACTACGTCAATCTCGGCGGATCGGAAATGATCGTCTATCGCGCCAGTCCGGCCGACGTCGAGTCGGGCGTGCAGGTCGGAGACGTGACGTATCGCGGCTATCCCGCGAGCGGCGCGAAGATCGAAGGCGTCCACATCACCGATCTCGCCGTCAGGGTCGCGTTCTTCGCGCTGCGGTTCGATCAGGACGTCAACACGCCGATGTTCGCCTATGCGCGCGACGAGGCGGGCAACACCGCGCGCGCCGACTTCGACAAGCTGACGTTCCCGAAGCCGTTCAAGCGCAGCCGCATCGAGTTGAACGACGCGTTCCTCAACCGCGTCGTGCCGGCCATCCTCGAGACGACGAACGAGGTGAAGCCGGAAGGCGACGTGCTGCAGAAGTTCCTCGTCATCAACGGCGAGCTGCGGCGCAAGAACGCGGAGACCATCGCCGGCCTGGCGCGGCAGTCGTCACCGGAGCTGCTGTGGGCCGGCGTCGTCTTCCACCCGTTCACGAGCAGCGCGGTCGAGGCGGCCTTCGCCGACCAGCGGACCTACGTGTATCAGGGAAAGGATGTCGATCGGCAGGTCCACCTCGGCTTCGATCTGGCGAAGGTCGTCAACTCGCCGATCGTGGCTGCGAACAAGGGCAAGGTCGTCTACGCCGCGCCGCTCGGGATCTATGGCAACTGCGTGGTCCTCGATCACGGGATGGGCGTGCAATCGCTGTACGGCCACCTCTCGTCGATTGGCGTGCAGGCCGGGCAGGAAGTCGCGAAGGAGCAGGAGCTCGGACGCAGCGGCATGACCGGCTTGGCCGGCGGCGATCACCTGCATTTCACGATGCTCGTCAACGGCCAGATGGTGAACCCGGTCGAGTGGTGGGATCCGCATTGGATTCAGGACCGGATTCTGCGGAAGCTCAAGGAAGCGAGCGGAAGTTAGGGGTACGCCGGGTGTGAAGACCCGGCCTGCGCCTGTCTCGCTGCTCTCAATTGCGCTCAATTGCGTGAGGGCGCGTCTTCAGATCGGCCGGCCGGGCAAATCGCGTGTAGGGCGGGTCTTCAGACCCGCCGTTCGATCTGTGATATTCAAGAAAGTGCCATGATTCGCCTGTACAAGTTGATGATGCCGGCGATTGCCGCGCTCGCGATCGCGGCCTGCGGCGGTTCCGATCAGAGCAAGTCCTCGAACGCCGTCTCGCCTGCCGCAGCGCCTGACGCCAAGAAAGTAGACACGGCCACCGCCGGATCGATCAGCGGCAAGGTGGTCGTCGAAGGCACGCTGCCGCAGAACGCGCCGATTCAGATGTCGTCCGATCCGGCCTGCGAGGCGGCGACCAAGGGCGCCGCGGCAGCGCAGGAGACCTATCTCGCCTCGGGCGGCGGTCTGCAGAACGTGTTCGTCTATATCAAGGACGGCCTCGGCAACAAGTACCTGTTCGACACGCCGACCGAACCCGTGAAGCTGGAGCAGAAGGGCTGCCATTACGTGCCGCACGTGCTGGGCGTCCGCGTGGCGCAGCCGCTGCAGGTCGTCAACGGCGACAGCACGATGCACAACGTGCACGCCGCGCCCGGCGCGAACCGCGAGTTCAACTTCAGCCAGCCGGTGCCGATGACGAGCACCGTGACGTTCACCACCAAGGAAGTGATGATCCCGTTCAAGTGCAACGTGCACTCGTGGATGCACGCGTACGTCGGCGTGCTCGATCATCCCTACTTCGCCGTCACCGGGGCCGGCGGCACCTTCGACCTGCGCACCGTTCCGCCCGGCACCTACACCATCGAAGCGTGGCACGAGAAGCTCGGCTCGCAGACCCAGACGGTCACGCTCGGCGAGAAGGACGACAAGAAGGACGTCACGTTCACCTTCAAGGCGCCGGCCGCGGCGACCCAGTAATGCTGCACCGCTACGCCACGGTCGTCACCGCGTTCACGGTCCTCCTGATTGCGGCCGGAGGCATGGTCACGAGCACCGGCTCGGGACTGTCGGTGCCGGACTGGCCAACGACCTACGGCTGGAACATGTTCGCATTTCCACTCAGCAAGTGGGTCGGCGGCATCCGCTACGAACACAGCCACCGGCTGATCGCCAGCACGGTGGGACTGCTGACGATCGTGCTCGCCGTCTGGACCTGGCGCGTGGAGCCGCGCCGATGGGTGCGGACGCTCGGGTTCCTCTGCCTGGGCGCGGTGGTCCTGCAGGGGCTGCTCGGCGGGCTGACCGTGCTGTGGCTGCTGCCCGCCCCGGTGTCGATCGGCCACGCCGGTCTCGCCCAGATCTTCTTCTGCCTCACCCTGACGCTCGCGGTGGTCACGTCGCCGGGATGGCTGAAGCCGGCCATGCCCGTAATCGATCCCGCGCTGCGCCGCGTCGCGACGTTCACCACCGCGGCCATCTACGCACAGATCATCCTTGGCGCGACGATGAGGCACAACGATGCGGGGTTGGCGATTCCGACCTTCCCGCTCGCCTTCGGCCACCTGATTCCGCCGGTGTGGACGCCCCGGATCGCGATTCACTATGCACATCGAGTCGGTGCGGTTATAGTCACGCTCTCGATTCTGGCTACCGCGATCCACGTGCTCTCTCGCCATCGCGATCGCCGTGAGCTGGTCCATCCGTCGATCCTGCTGCTGCTGTTCGTCTGCTCGCAGGTCACGCTGGGGGCGTACGTCGTGATGACCGGACTGAACCCGATCGTGAACACCGCGCACGTCGTCAATGGCGCGCTCGTGCTCGGGACGTCGCTCGTCCTGACGCTGCGCAGCTATCGAGCGACGCTGCCGGCGGCACGCGTGGCGCAGGCGTCGCTGCCGCGGCTCGGTGAGGTGCGGCCATGAGGTCGGAAGCCGTCGCGCTCGCGGATTCGCGGACCCGCACGGCCGACTTCGTCGCGCTGGCGAAGCCCCGGCTGAACGTGCTCGTCGTCGCGTCCACGGCGGCCGGCTACGCGATGGGCGCGGTCGATGGTCTGGGCGCGGTGCGCGTGCTCGGCATGCTGATCGGCACCGGCCTCGTCGCCGGCGGCGCGTCCGCCTTCAATCAGGTCATCGAGCGCGACGCCGATGCGCTGATGCGGCGCACGCGCATGCGGCCCCTCGCCGACCAGCGGCTGCTGCCCGTGGAAGGAACCGTGTTCGCCGCGGCGATGTCTCTGACGGGCCTCTGGATCCTTGCCGCGTCGGCCAACCTGCTTGCCGCCGCAGTGGCGCTGGCCACGCTCGTGTCGTACGCGCTGGTCTACACGCCGCTCAAGCGGCGGACCTCGTTCGCGACGGTGATTGGGGCGATTCCAGGGGCGCTGCCGCCCGTCATCGGCTGGGCCGCGGCGCGGAACAACCTGTCGAGCGAAGCGTGGGTGCTGTTTGGCATCGCCTTCCTGTGGCAGCTCCCGCACTTCCTGTCGATTGCCTGGATTTTCCGCGAGGACTACACCCGCGCCGGCTTCCCGATGCTGCCGGTGATCGAGCCGGACGGACGCAGCACCGGCCGCCAGTCGGTCGTCTACGCGGCCGCGCTGATTCCGGTCAGCCTCGCGCCGACCTTGTTCGGTCTCGCCGGCCGTCCGTATTTCGTCAGCGCGCTCGCGCTCGGTCTCGCCTTCCTCTATCTGGCGTTCCGATTCGCACGCACCCGCGCGATCCGCGACGCGCGCGCGCTGTTCTTCGGGTCGATCCTCTACCTGCCGCTGCTGTGGATCGCGATGATTGCCAACAAGCTGTAGGCGCGATCGGGGCGCCTGGCGAGATGGCGCGGTAGCGGCCGCCGCACACCGGCTCCGGATGGCATGATGTCGATCGCGGACCTGCCGGCGCTCAACGCCACGCTGAACGCGACGGCGGCCGTCCTTCTCTCGATCGGCTACGTCCTCATCCGCAAGGGCCGCATCGAAACGCATCGCAAGGTGATGCTCGCCGCCTTCGCGACCTCGACGCTGTTTCTGGTCTCGTATCTCATCTATCACGCCCACATCGGATCGAAGCGGTTTCCCGGCCAGGGCACCATCCGCACGGTCTACCTGACGATCCTGCTGACGCACACCGTGCTGGCCGCGGCGATCGTGCCGCTGGTCATCGTCACGCTCTCGCGCGGGCTGTCGGCGCGCTACGATCGCCATCGCACGATTGCGCGATGGACGCTGCCGCTGTGGCTCTACGTGTCGGTGACCGGCGTGATCGTGTACTGGATGCTGTACCGGATGTAACGGCCGCGGCCGCGCATCCCTTTCGTCGTCCGCGTTTCGATCAGCCGTCCGCATGACCGCATTTCTCGTCGCCACGCTCGAGCCGCTGGACCAGGGCGGCATCTCCCCGGACGTGGCCATCGTCAATCCGCGCGTGCTGACCGGAGCCACCGCGGTCGTCATCGCCTCGCTGCTGCTCCTGCTCTACGTCTACCGGCGAAGGCCGTTCATCCTCTACTGGATCGCGGCCTGGCTGTTGTTCGCCTCGTCGATGTTTCTCACCTTCCCGTCGTTTCGCGATCCGCACATCGCATGGATGGTGTTCGGCCTCTCGCAGTACCTCGCCATCGTCGGGACGCTTGCCTTCGTGGTCGCGGCCGACGCCTATCGCCACCGCCCGCGGCTGCGCCGCGGCTACGGGCTCGTGATGCTGCCGATCGCGATCTGGTTCAGCCTTGCGCCGGTCGCCCTCGGCATCCCGGCCGTGTTCGCGCCCGGCCATGTCCTCATTGCCGGCGGCCTGACGGCCGCGGGTGTCGCGCACCTGCTGCTGCTCAGGCAAGTGCGCCTCCTCGGTGCGCTCATCGTCGGCATCACGTTGATCGCGCTCGCGGGGGTGAATGCGTGGATGGCGGCCGGACTGGACTCTCCCGTGGACGCCGGGATGAAAAACGCGCTCGTCACCACCACCGTGGTGTTCCTCGTCGCCGCCCTCGGCATGCAGCTCATGACGTTCGAGGACACGACCTACGAGCTGCGCCGCACGAACCGGCGCCTGGAGAACGCGCAGAGCGATCTCCGCGAGCTCGTGATCAGCGATTCGCTGACCGGCTGCCGCAATCGCCGGTTCTTCGACGAGATCATCGGACGCGAGCTGCAGCGCCACATCCGGTATCGCACGCCGATGTCGCTGCTCTTCATCGACATCGATCGGTTCAAGGCGATCAACGACACGCTCGGCCACGAGACCGGCGACCGCATCCTGCGCGACGTGGCCGGGTTCCTGCTGCGCCACATCCGCGAGGCCGATTACGTGTTCCGCTGGGGCGGCGACGAGTTTCTCGCGCTGATGACCTGCACCGAAGAGGAGGCGTTGAAGCGCGGCACGCAGCTGCAGGCGGACTTCAGTCGATCGCCGCAGCTGGCCGATCTTCCCGCCGGCGTCGGGCTCAGCGTCGGCGTCGTCGGCGTGCCCGCCGACACCGGTGACGTGCTGCCGCTGATCCAGACCGCGGACGAGCGGATGTATGCGGACAAGAAAGGGCGCCGATGACGCGCGAAGGCGCGCTCAGTACAACAGGTATTTCGCGCGCAGCTGACGCCATCGGCTCTCCGCGGCGCCCCACGATGCCGCGATCGATGCCGGGTCGTGGCCAAGCCGGACGCGCGCGAGCGTCTCGCGCGAGCCGAACAGGCTCACGGCCGACTCGAGCTGATACTGCGACGGGTACAGCTTCACGAGCGCCGATGCCAGCTCGAGCCCCACGCGCACCGGATGCAGCGCGGCGCGATCGGTGACGATTATGAAGACGCCCTGGCACTCTTCGTTGGCGTACTTGCTGGTGACGGGAGTGAAGCGAACCGGATAGAAACGGACGCCCGGACTGCCGCGCGCGTTGAGCCGGTCGGCGAGCTGCACGCCGTCGATCCAGGGCGCGCCGACGTGCTCGAACGGGGTGTCCGTCCCGCGGCCCACCGACACGTTCGTGCCCTCGATCGCGCCGACGCCGGTGTAGAGCGTCGCCTCGTTCATGTTCCGCATGTTCGGCGACGGGCTGATCCAGGGCAGCGCGGTGTCGTCGAACCAGTCGTCGCGGCGCCAGTTCTTCATCGCGACCACGGTCAGGTCCGCGCCGATCCTGTTTTCGCCGTTGAAGAGCCGCGCCAGTTCGCCGAGCGTCATCCCGTGCCGGATGGGCATGGCAGTGAAGTAGCCCGTGAAGGTGCCGGCGACGTCCCTGTCGAGCGCGGGGCCTTCTATTTGCCAGCCGTTCACCGGGTTGGGCCGGTCCAGGACGAACACCGGCAGCCGCCGCTTCGCCGCTTCCTCCATCACATACGCCATCGTCGTCATGTAGGTGTAGAAGCGCGCGCCGATGTCCTGGAGATCGATGACCATCGCGTCGAGGTTGTCGAGCGTGGCCGCGGTCGGGCGCTGGGTCGTGCCGTAGAGCGACGTGATCGGCAGCCTGGTCTTCTCGTCGACCGATGACGCGACGTTCGCGTCGAGGATGCCGCGGATGCCGTGCTCGGGGCTGAAGAGCGACACGAGCTTGACGCCTTTCGCGGTGAACAGCAGATCGATCGCCGTTGCGCCGTCGCGGGCGCGGCCGGTGTGGTTGGTGACGAGTCCGACGCGTTTGCCGCGGAGCGGCGCGAATTCCTCCGCGCGCAGCACATCGAGGCCGCTCTGCACCGGGGGGTGCGCGGCGCGCGGCAGGGCGCCCGAAGCGCCGAAGTCACGGCCGGTCATGGGCCGCGCCGGCGAGGCCGACACGTTGTCGAGGACCGCTGACGCCGCGATCGTCGCGACGCGGGCGCGCAGCGGCGTCACGTCTCCCTTGCCATCCGGGTGCACGCGGTTCGAGAGGAACACGACGAACTCGCGCGTGACCGGATCGATCCACAACGACGTGCCGGTGAAGCCGGTGTGCCCGAACGAACCGACCGGCAGCAGCTCGCCGCGGTTCGACGAATAGGGCGAGTCGATGTCCCAGCCGAGCCCGCGCAGCGCGGGATCGCTGCCGACGACCGGGCCGGTCATCTTCGCGACCGTGAGCGGCGAGAGGACGCGCGCGCCGTTGAATTCGCCGCCGTTCAGCAGCATGCGGCAGAAGTTCGACAGATCCGCGGCGGTGCTGAACAGACCCGCATGCCCGGCCACCCCGCCCATCCGCCGCGCGGTCGGATCGTGGACGATGCCGCGGAGCATCTGCGGGCTCGATCCTTCACACGCCGCCACCGACGGCGTGCACCGCTCCGTCGGCGCGATCCGGCCGCGCAGCGACTCGCCAGGCAGGAACGTCGTGTCGTTCATCTTCAGCGGCGCGAAGATCTCCTCGCGCGCGAACTGATCGAGCGGCCGTCCGCTCACCCGGCGCACGATCTCGCCGAGCAGAAGAAAGTTGATGTCGCTGTAGACGAACCGCTCGCCGGGAGGCGACGTCGGCACCTCTCCGATCGCCAGATCGATCGCCTGTTCCGCGCCGCTCCAGGGTTCGTCGAGATCGAGGTCGGGACGGAGCCCCGAGGTATGCGTCAACAGGTGGCGGATCGTGATGTCGGCCTTGCGGTACCGTTCGAAGCCGGGGATGAACGTGGCGACGCGATCGTTGAGGCGGATCCTGCCGTCTTCGAGCAGCTTCATGACGCTCGTCGTGGTCGCGACCACCTTGGTCAGCGAGGCGAGGTCGAAGACCGTGTCGACGGTCATCGGCTCGATCGACGGCTCGACGGCGCGGTTCCCGATCGCCTTCTGGTAGGCCACCTTGTCGCCGCGGCCGACGAGCACGACGGCGCCCGGCAGCTTCTTCTCCATGATTGCCGCCTGGACGACGGGCTGGATTTCGTCCAGCCGCCTGGCGTCGAGGCCCGCATCGGCAGCCGCGGCGGTCTCCCGCCGCGCCTCGATGTCAGCCGCTACGAGGCATGTGAGAAGTACGAGAAGCCCGCCGCGGATCGCCAGTGTTCGCATCAACGCTGAATTATACTTTTGGCATGCGCCTCGCCCTTCGCCGGCTGGTCACGACGGCCGCTGCGCTGCTCGTGGCCGCCAGCGCCTTCGCACAAGGACACGTCGTCGGCACCATTCGCAATCAGGACAGACAGCCGGTCAGGGGCGCCACCGTTACGGCGACGAGCCCGACGGCCACGCCCGCGACGGCCACCACGACCAGCGACGCGAAAGGACGCTTCTCCTTCCTGGGCCTGCGCGGCGGGCAATACGCGTTCACGATCGAAGCGCCGGGCTACGTGACCGCGCGGACGACGGCAAGCGTTCGCTACCTTGGCAACAACCCGGCCGTGGACGTCGTGCTGCGGGCCGTTCAGGATCTGCCGCCCAGCGGCCCGCTCGCCGGCCTGGACGTTGACGCGCTGCAGCATCGCCTCGACGCGGCGGCCGAGGGCGAGAAGGCCGGGCGGTTCGACGAAGCGATTGCGATCTATCGCGACATCATCACCAGGCACCCGGCGCTGACGATGGTGCACCTCGCGCTCGGCGGCCTGCTCGAGCGGAGGCAGGACGCGGCCGGAGCGGCCGCCGAGTATCGGGCGGTGCTCGCCGGCGATCCGGCCAATGCGAAAGCACGCGCGGGGGTCGATCGGCTCTCGCGACAGTAATCACGCATGAGACCGCGCGCGACGGGAGCGGCGATTGGAACGGCCGCGGCACTGGTCGCGCTCGCCGGTCTTGCGTGGTTCCTGTACCGCGCCGGCCACGCCGTCACCATCGAACGACGCGCGGATCAGAACGTCCTTCTCATCACCATCGACACGCTGCGCGCCGACGCGCTCGCGTGTTACGGCGGCCAGGTGCGAACGCCGAACCTCGATCAGCTGGCCTCCGAAGGCCTGCGTTTCGATTTCGCGCACGCGCACGCCGTCCTGACGCGCCCGTCGCACACCAGCATCCTTACGGGCCTGTATCCCTACGAGCATGGCGTCCGCGACCACAGTGGCTATCGCATGAAGGCGGGCACGCCGACCATTGCCACGATCCTCAAGCAACAGGGCTTCGCGACCGGCGCGTTCGTCGGCGGCGTGCCGCTCGAGCGCCGTTTCGGCCTCGCCGAAGGGTTCGACGTCTACGACGATCATCTGGGACGCACCGGGAACCCGTCGGACTTCGCGCTTGCGGAGCGTCCCGCCGGCGAAGTGATCGCCCCGGCGCTGACCTGGATTCGCGGCCAGCCGGGACGCTGGTTCGCGTGGGTGCACCTGTTCGATCCGCACGCGCCCTACGCGCCGCCGCCGCCGTTCGATCGGCAGTACGCGCGGACGCCGTACCTCGGCGAAGTGGCGTATGTCGATCAGGCGCTTCGTCCCTTGCTCGACACGGTGCACGCATCGCCGCGCCCGACGCTCGTCGTCGCCACGTCCGATCATGGCGAAGGGCTCGGCGACCACGGCGAGCTGACGCACGGACTGTTCGCGTACGAATCGACCCTGCGCGTGCCGCTGATCATCGCGCAGGTGGGCGGGCGGCGATCGCACGGCGCCGTTTCACATCTGCCGGTGCGCCACATCGATCTGCTGCCGACGGTGCTCGATGCGGTCGGCGCCGCGGTGCCGGACGGCCTGCACGGCCGGTCGCTGCTGCCCGCCCGGCCGCAGCCCGCGGACGGCGACGTGTCCTCGTACTTCGAAGCGATGTCGGCCATGCTGAACCGCGGCTGGGCGCCGCTCAGCGGCGTCGTCGGCGGGCGCGAGAAGTACATCGATCTGCCGGAACCGGAGCTCTACGACCTTGCCGCCGACGCCCGGGAGACGGCCAACCTGATCGATCGGCGTGCAGACCGCCGTCGCGCGCTCGAGGCGCGCCTGCGCGAATACCATGCGGCGCCGCCCGGCGAGCGGTTCGCGGAATCGCCGGAAGTGGCGGCGACGCTGCAATCGCTCGGCTACACCTCCGGCAGCGCCCCTCGAAAAGCCCAGTACACCGCGGAAGACGATCCGAAGCACTTGATCGATCTCGATCAATGGATCCAGCAGGGCATCGAGGCGTGGCAGCACGGACGCCACCAGGACGCGCTGGGCATGTACCAGCGCATCATCGAGCGGCGTCCGTCGATGGCCATCGGATATCGGAACATGGCCTTCCTGCAGTGGCAGAGCGGCGACGCGCAGGGCGCGATCCGCACGCTCGAGCGCGCCTTCCGTGCCAACGCGGTCGAGCCGGGAATGACGACGCAGCTCGGATCGTATCTGGCGGAGGCAGGACGGCCATCGGATGCGATCGCGCTGCTCGAACCGCTCGCGGCGCCGCGCCCCGCAGATCCCGAGGCGTTGAATGCGCTCGGCATCGCCTACGCGCGCGCCGGCCAGATCGATAAATCGTCCACGACGTTCGGTCGCGCGCTCGGCGAGGACCCGGGCAACGTGCAGGCCCTCGAGAACATCGGCACGCTGGAACTGCAGCGCGGCAACCTCGCGGCCGCCGAGCAGGCGCTGCAGCACGCCGCGGCGATCGATCCCAGATCGGCGCGCGCGCAGAACGGCCTTGGCGTCGTCGCCATGAAGACGGGCCGTCAGGAAGCGGCCTTCGCCTACTGGAAGCGCGCCGTCGAGCTCGCACCGCAGGACTTCGACGCGCTCTACAACCTCGCGATCGAGCTCGATGCGGCGGGCCGGCGCGACGAGGCGCGGCCCTACCTCGAACGGTTCGTGCGCGAGGCCCCCGCCGTGCAGTACGGGCCCGACATCGCGCGCGTCAAGAGGATGCTGAGGCAGTGAAGCGGCCCGTCCTGCTGGTCGCGGTCGTCGCGATCGTCGCGCTCGGCGTGTGGGCCATGCTGCGTCACGCCGTCGCCGCGCCTTCGCCGGCCGATGGGCCCGTGGTGCTGATCTCGATCGACACGCTGCGCGCCGATCACCTGCCGGCCTACGGCTACACGCGGGTGCGAACGCCGAACATCGACGCGCTCGCCTCGGAAGGCATCGTGTTCGAGCAGGCGTATTCGCATTCGCCGCAGACGCTGCCGTCGCATACGAGCATCCTGTCCGGGCAATTGCCCTTCGAGCACGGCGTGCGCGACAACATCGGGTTCACGGTCAGGAAGGACCAGTGGTTCGTGCAGCAGGCGCTGCACGAGCGCGGCTGGCCGACCGCGGCCTTCGTGTCCGCCTACGTGCTCCGCGCGGCGACCGGCATCAACCAGGGGTTCGACGCGTTCGACAGCGACATGCCCGCGGTATCGCCCGAAGCGTCGATCGGACAGGTGCAGCGCGACGGCTCGCTGACGCTCGCCGCCGCCGAGCGGTGGCTCGCGGACGAGGGCCCGAAGCCGTTCTTCCTGTTCGTGCACTTCTACGAACCGCACAAGCCGTACGCGCCGCCGGCGCGCTTCGCGCAGTACGGTCCGTATGACGGCGAGATCGCTTACGCCGACGAGCTCGTCGGCCGGCTGTTCGATCGGCTGCGCGCCATGCATCTCTACGACCGCTCCACCATCGTGCTGCTCGCGGATCACGGCGAAGGGCTTGGCGATCACGGCGAGCAGGAGCACGGGATGTTCCTGTATCGCGAAACGACGCACGTGCCGCTCATCGTCAAGCTGCCTGGCCGTCATGGGGCGAAGCGGATCGCGACGCCGGTGCAGCACATCGATCTCGTGCCGACGCTGCTCGATCTCACCGGCGCGCCGGCGCATCCGGGGCTGCGCGGACGCTCCTTGCGTCCGCTGCTCGAGGGCACCGGCGCGATTGCCGATGCCGGCATCTATTCGGAGGCGCTCTACTCGCGCTATCACTTCGGCTGGAGCGAGCTGTATGCGCTCACCGACGCGCGCTATCGCCTGATTCGCGCGCCGCGCGACGAGCTGTACGACCTCGAACGCGATCCGCGCGAATCCACGTCGATTGCCGCAGCGCGGCCGCAGGTGCGGCAGGCGATGCGAAGCGCGCTCGAGTCGCTGATTGCGAGCACCGCGATTGCCGCGCCGTCGGCCGTGTCGGACGACGATCGCCAGCGGCTTGCCGCGCTCGGCTACGTCGGCAGCGGCAGCACCGACTCGTTGTCGCTGCCCGGCGATCGGCTGCCGGACCCGAAAGACAAGGTGCACGTGCTCGAGAAGTACCGCCGCGCCTCGGATCTGGCGGGCGGCCTGAAGTACGCGGACGCCACGGCGCTCTATCGCGAACTGCTCGCCGAAGATCCCGAGATGAGCGACGTCTGGCTGCAGCTGGCGCAGGTGCTCCTGCGGCAGGGCCTGACCGCCGACGCGGTGGACGCGTATCAGCAGGTCATCAAACGCCATCCGAAGGATGCCGGCAGTCTGATTGGCGCCGCCTCGGGGCTCCTCCGCCTCGGCCGGGTGGACGAAGCGCAGCAACACGCCGAGCTCGCGGTGAGCGTGACGCCCGCCGCGGCGCACGAGCTGCTCGCCAAGGTCGCGCTCGCGCGCCACGATCGCGCGGCGGCGATCCGCGAGGCCAGACTCGCGGAGGAGGCAGACCCGACGCTGCCGATGCCGCTCTACGTCGAAGGTCTGCTCGCCTACAACCAGGGGCACTATGCCGAGGCGCTCGGCCCCTTGCTGCGGGCGCGCCAGCAGCTGCAGGGGCGCACCTTGCAGATGAACGACTTGAACTATTACATTGGCGACGCCTACGCGCGGCTCGAACGCTATTCGGAGGCGGAGCCTTACCTGCTCGAGGAGATCCGGGTGTTTCCGCACAACACCCGCGCCCGGGCGGGCCTCGCGATGCTCTATCGCGCGATGGGACGAGACGCGGATTCCGAGCGCGCCATCGCCGAGTTGCTGCGCGTGTCGCCGACCACCGAGGGGCGAAGCCTCGCCGTGCAGCTCTGGACGATGTTCGGCGAACCGGAAAAGGCGGCGGCAGTGCGCCGCGCCGGATCATAATGATCCCGAGCAGCGGCGGAGCGGCAGCGCCGCAGGCCACGCGGCGAGCGGGGCGAGGTTTCATGACGCAGGCC
Source organism: Acidobacteriota bacterium (assembly GCA_013362195.1). Taxonomy (GTDB): domain Bacteria; phylum Acidobacteriota; class Vicinamibacteria; order Vicinamibacterales; family 2-12-FULL-66-21; genus QHWT01. The sequence continues at coordinate 1,466 of JABFWM010000130.1, read as the reverse complement.
GTGACGCGATTCGTGGTGCTGAGTGCGCTCGTGGCTCTCGCCCCCGCGCACGCCCAGGGCGCACGCCAGAGCGTGTTCCGCTCCGGCGTCGACGTCATCCGCCTCGACGTGCGCGTCACCGACGCGTCGGGCCGTCCGATCGCGGATCTCAAGCCGGAGGAGATGCAGATCGTCGAGGCCGGACGTTCGCGGCCGATCCTGCTGTTCCAGCACATTCAGGAGCCGGCGGGACTCTACCGCGAGGCGGCGCTGCGCGCGGTCTCCGCGGAAGTCTCGAGCAATCAGGGCACGCCGCGCGGGCACCTCTACATCCTCGTCTTCGATCAGCACCACATCACCGCGGGCAACGAACAGGCGGCGCGGCGCGCCGCGGAGGCGTTCATCGCAAAGCGCCTGCGCCCGTCGGATCGGGTCGCGGTGTTCGGCATCCCCGGACCCGGCCCGCAGCTCGGATTCACCGCCGACAAAGGCCGCGCGATCGCCGAACTGCAGAAAGTGCGCGGCTCGCTCGAGCGGACGATGACCACCCCGCTCGGCCGGCTCTCGCAGCAGGAAGCGTACGAGATTGCGACCGGCAACGACCGGGTCACTGCCGACGTGCTCTCGCGGATGTCGACGGACGCGCTCGGCGACGTCGCCCTCCTGCCGAGCCTCGCGCGCGCGCGCACGTCGGAGGATCCGTCGGTCACGCGCCGGCTCGTGATCGAGAATGCGCGAACGTTCGTCGCCGCCGCCGACAGCCACGCGCGGCAGACGCTCGAGCGCGTCGCGGACCTGATCGAGCAGTACCGTGCGATCGAAGGTCGAAAGACCGTCATCTTCCTGTCGGAAGGGTTCCACCAGCAGAACGTCACGCGCGAGCTCGAGCAGGTGGCGGCGGCCGCGGCCGAGAGCTATGCGGTCTTCCATGCCTTCGATCTGAACCGGCGCGGGATGGACGTCGAGAGGGTCGAACCGGGCGCGACGTCGCAGGCCGCGGAGATCCAGTCGCGCCTCGAGCCCCTCGGCACCCTGGCCGCGGAAACCGACGGCGTGCTCGTCCCCGACGCGCTGTCCCACATCGACGCGGCGCTCGATCGCCTCGCGGATCACTCGCAGGACTATGACCTCGTCGGGTTCACGCCGAGTGACGCGGCGCTCGCGCGGCGCGGCGAGTATCGCCGCGTGTCCGTGCGGGTCACGCGTCCCGGCGCGCTCGTCAGCGCGCGCACGGGGTACGCGGCGCCCGCGGCGGCGCCGCTCGATCGGCGACGCGCCATCGACGCGGCGCTGGCGGCGCCGTTCGTGCAGCAGGCGCTCCGCGTCGACTACACCACGTATGCCTTACGCTCGAACACGAGCGGCCGGGCGCGCGTCGTCCTGTCGCTCGAAGCGGATCTCCCGGTCCGGGACGATCGCAACGCCAGCGCCGACATCGTGTTCGTCGTTCGCGACGGGCACGACGGCCGCGTCGCGGCCAGCGGCAC
>JABFWM010000640.1 GCA_013362195.1 Acidobacteriota bacterium | reverse complement strand
TCTCCGGGCGCCTGCCACGCGGCGTCGGCGGGCGGCATGCGGCCGTCGAGGCCCGCCGTCAGGTAGACGATCACCGAACCCGACGGCGCGCCGGCAGTGACGCGCTCGCCCGGCGCGAGCACCACGCGCGCCACTCGCACGTCGTCGTTCTCCGATTCGATGTGATAGCGACGCGCGTCCGGCCGCGGCGGTTGCGGCGGCAAACTGATGTGCAACGCGAGCACCGGCACGAGTGCAAGGGTGAGCATGGCGATCCTCCTGAAAGGCTCCGGCCGCTGCGGAATACGCCCGCAATCGTCATGCTATGCTGTTTTGCTTCCGGAGGATCCTGGGTTGACCGATCGAACGACCGTGCGGCAGCGGCTGGCTGGACTGGGGGGCGCGATGCTCCTGGTGATGATGGCCGGCTGCAACAACTCTCCATCCGCTCCCACAGAAGTCGCATTCAGCCAGGCGGACGTGAGCGTCGGCACCGGCGCCGAAGCCGCCACGGGCAAAGCGCTGACCGTCAATTACACCGGCTGGCTCTACGATCAGCGCAAGGCCGATCTCAAAGGATTGCAGTTCGACACGTCTGTCGGCGGATCGCCGTTTACCTTCACGCTCGGCACCGGTCGTGTGATCGCGGGTTGGGATCGGGGCCTGCCGGGGATGAAGGTGGGCGGCGTGCGCCGGCTGATCGTGCCGCCGTCGCTGGCCTACGGCTCGGTGCGCAACGGGCCGATTCCCCCGTATGCGACGCTGGTGTTCGAAGTCGAGTTGCTGAACGTTCAATAACGCGCGATCCGCCGCTACAGTCCCACCCTGAATCGCGCGCCAATCACGATCGCGCGCGCGTGATCGTCGATGGCGCCGGTGTCGCCCTCATCCGCAACGCCTTTGACGCGCGCGAAGTTCAGCTCGCCGTAGAGCGCGAACGATCCGGACATCCAGACGTCACCGCCAACGCCCCAGGCCCAGTTCCACGCGCGCGACTTGAACTGGAACGTCTGCGTGGCGCTGCCGATCGTTTCCGTCGTCGTGGAGGTGACGCGATGGTAATTGCCGCCCACCTTGCCGTAGAAACGCACCGGCCCCGCCGGCACACCGGCCACTCCCGAGATCGTCATCAGTTGCGGCTCGATCGTGTTCGTGAACGTGAACGCGTTGCCCCCGCTTCCGGCCACGGTCAGCTTCTCTGACTGGATGTACGAGAATTCGCCGCCCATGAACCGGTTGAGCCAGTAGGCGCCGCCGGCGGTGAAGGCGGGGCGCGAATCCTTCGTCGTGCACTGGGCCGCGTCGCCGCACGCGAAGACGGCCATGTCGCTGAACTTCAGCAATCCTCCGCCGCCGGAGAGGATCAGCCCGGTGGCCGGCGTCGACCAGCGATGCACCGGACCCGCGCGATAGCTCCCCTTGACCAGCATCAGCGTGGGATTCGTGCCGCTGACGTCGACGACGAGCGTGTGGATCGCGCGCACGAGAAACAAGCCGGCGACCTCGCGGCGCTCGCAGCCCGGCCCCTGCGGCGCGATCGCCTGCCCGCGTTCCACGACGATGACCCGGTGACGCCGGTCACACGCGTCGACGAACACGTTCGCGTCGATGTCGGTCTTTTTCAGGCGAGCGTTGAGATCGATCGGCAGCGTGGCGCCACCCTCGGCGTCAGCGGTTGCGGACCCGACAGCCTCCGCGTTCAACGCGACCTCGATCGTCTCGCCCGCCGGCGCGTTCCTGATCGTCACCCGCTGCGCCGACGCCGTGCCGGCACCCACAGTCACACTCAACGCGGCCGCCGCGACGAGCGGCCGCCAGGGCATCGTCATCCTGGCTCCTTGATGTGACTATCGTATACGACGCGGGCGTCGGGCGAAGGCGGGGATCCGCGCGGCGCTCCGGTCAGCCGGCGAGCCGCTCGTCCGCATCCGGCAGCTCGAGCAGGTGCATCGGCGGCAGCGCCGGCATCAGGCCCTGCAGATCGCCGTACATCCCCGACACGTTGAAGGTGACGGCATCGATCTGCTTCGCGCGGCGCGCCCACTGCCGCTCCGCCGCGCGGCGCTCCTGTTCGAGATCCTTGCGCATCGCGGTGAACGCCTCGATGACGCCTTCCACGCGCTGGCGGAATTCGACGCCGGACAGATACCGATAGAGCAGCTCCAGCTTTTCTTCCTTGTGCATGGCCGCATGCCGCGCCTGCGCCAGCAGCAGCAGGTTGCCGCGCAGCACCGCGGCAAGCGATGCGGCGCAGGCGAAGTCCGTCACGAGCACGCCGTCGACCAGCGCGAAGCGGGCGCAGCCCTTCGGCAGGCACGCGGACACGAGCACCGCGACATCGGCGTGCAGCGCGCGCTGGTCCTGTTTCAGCTTCGCGATCCAGGCGTCGCTCCAGTTCCGCGCGTTCTTGCACTCCCAGAGGATCGAGCCGCACTTCGCGCCGCGCGCGTCCACGACGACCTGATGGACGTCGGCGCCGCGTACGCCCTGGCCGATGCCGCTGATCTCGTCGCATGGAAACGCGCTGCGCAACCGCGACTCGAGCTCCTCTTCGCCCGCTTCTCCCTGCAGCTGCTGCGACCCCTGCTCCGCCTTGCGCTTCAGATCCTCGATCTGCCGGCGCATGTCGGCGAGCTGACGCTCTTTCTCGGCGTCCTTCAACCGGTGTGCCTCGGCGAGCCGATCCTCCGCGTCGGCGGCAATCTTGTGGCGTTCCTCGTCCAGCTGCCGCGCCACCGACACTTGGAGGTCTGCCTGCTGGCGCTCCAGCTCGCGTTCGCGCCTGCGCAGCACGAGCTCGACCCGGCGCGCATCGTCCAACTGCTTCGTTTGATCCTTCAGCTGCTCCTTCAGCGCGGCCAGCTCCTGTCCCCGCTTCCGTTCGGCGTGGGTGGCGGCCTCCTTCCGGACGCGATCGACCTCGTCGTCGAGCCGGCGTGCGAACTCGCGTTCCAGCGTGCGCTCGCGCGCATCGAGCGTCTGCTCGAACTCGGCCTTGAGCGAAGCTTCGATATCGGCACGGAGCGCGCGCGTGAGCGGGATCTTCTTGCCGCAGGACGGACAGGTGATCGACTGGTCGGCCATGGGTCCCCCATTGGTCTCCGCCGGCGCGGTCGGTGCGCCGGTGTGCCACCAGTCTAGAAATCAGGCGTGACAGGGCCGGTCATACGAAGTTTCTTCGCTCGCGCCCTGACGAGCCGTCGCGGCCTCAGGCGCGGTCGCGCAACTCTGGCGCCCCGCTTTCATGCGCGCAGTGCGCGCAACAGTAGATTTTTCCCTTTGCCTCGACGCCGTGTCCGATGATGCGGCACTTGCAGTGGGCGCACGTCGGCGCGAACGCCTGAATCGCACATTCGAACGAATCGAACGTCTTCGTCTGCCCCTGCAGCGTGACTTGGAACGCTTTGTCATAGTCGTTGCCGCACACGTCGCATCTCGCCATCGAAGTCCTCCATTGCTGTGGTGTGTGTGGACGGGAGCGTGGCCCTCGGATCCGGGCATACACGTTGCTGGCCAATACTGAACTCAAACTCACTTGACAGGACAGGAGGCATCCGTGAAGCAGAACTGGAACCTTCTCACGGGCATGGCAGTTGGCGCGGGGCTGATGTTCATGCTCGACCCGCGCGCGGGAGCACGGAGACGCGCGCTCGTGCGTGACAAGATGACGCGTGCCAGCCGCAAAACCAGCGATGGGCTCGATGCGCTTTCCCGTGACGCGGCGAACCGTGCGAGAGGGGCCGCAGCTGAAGTGCAGGCGCGTATGCGGCCCGACACGGTCAATGCGCGCAAGCTGGTGGAGCGCGTGCGCGCGGAGCTGGGCCGCGCCGTCTCTCACCCGCGCGCGATCGATGTATCAGCGACCGACGATGGACGTATCGCTCTCAGCGGTCCGATCCTCGCGAACGAGGCAGAGGCAGCGCTCGGCGCGATTGCCGCCGTGCGCGGGGTCGCCGGCGTCGACGACCACCTCCGGCGTCACGACAGTGCCGAGGGCGTTCCGTCGCTGCAGGGCGGGCGCTTGCGGGCTGGACAGCGTTCCCTGCTCCAGGATTGGTCCCCGACGACGGCGCTGCTCGTCTGCGCGACCGGCGGCGCGCTGGCTGCGGGATGGAGCTACGCGTCGCAGACTCGGCACACGACGCATTGATGGGGTCGAGGTATTCGCTGTTTCTTCGGCACAGCTCCTGCAACGACGATCAGGTCAGCAAGGAGGACCGTCAATGTCTCGACAAACCGAAGAGCCCCGTTCGAACCGCATCAAAGATCCCGAGGATTGGAAGACGGGCGATGAGCCGATGACGGGAGCGCAACAGTCGTACTTGGAAACGCTCGCGAGCGAAGCCCACGAAGACGTCGAGGAAAACCTCACGAAGGCCGAGGCCTCGAAGCGAATCGACGAACTGCAGGGAAAAACCGGGCGCGGTGCCTGAACGGCCCAATCGGGGTCTGACCCCGGCGCGCCCTCTGCAGCGGCGCGTCCGGGGTCTGACCCCGCGTTGTCACTGTAGCGGTGCGCCCGGGGGTCTGACCCCACGTCGTCAGAGGGCCAGGTCGTAACGCTGTTCGGTGCGAATCGCCCCCCAGAGTTCGTGCGTCTTTTCCTCGCTCAACCGGAACCCTGCCTGACGGTACAGGTGCGTGGACGCGGGCAGCCCGCTGATCGTCCAGAGGTATACCGCATCGAACCCGCGCTCGCGGCAAAACGACAGCGCCTCGTTCATCAGGCGACGGCCGAGGCCGGCGCCGCGGAGGGCGGGCGCCACGAGAAACCAGCGCAATTGTGCCGTCCGGTCCGGCCGGCCGGCGATCGCGATTGTGCCGGCCAGGCCGGTGTCGTTCTCCGCGATCCAGAGGCGATCGATCGCCGGGTTGAAGGACGCGGCGAAGGCGCCAAGGCCCGCGGCGACGTAGCCCTCGAACGTCCAATCGAGGTTGAACTCCCGCGCGTAGAGGACACCGTGCATGCGCACGATGTCACCAAGGTCGCCGGGCCGGATCGTCGTACGTAACTGCATGCCGCTCACGCGCCCGGCGTCGTCGCGCCCGGCGACGGCTGATCGCGCGCCTTGTCGCGTTCCTGCGCCCCTCCACCCACGACGAGATACGTGACGGTATCCCACGCGTTGTGAATGCCGACGAACAGCAAAATCAACGCGGCGGCGGCGATGACGAACAGCGCATCGTGCGTGTGGAACGGAAGCACGCACGTGGCGATGAACAGCGCGGCGTATGCCAGCGTGGGCAGCGCCGCATGAAAGATCCAGTCCTCCAACACCATGCGGTACGACGACTGGCGCCGCGCGCGGCGAACGACGTTCATCGAGTAACCGAGGCCCGTCAAGCCAAACACGCCGAGCAGGACGGCGGCGATGCCGATGCGATGCCACGGCGCGCTGAGGATGCCAGAGAGGAGCAGCACCGCGCCGAAGTGGATGATCGTCGGGGTGGCAAACGCGTTGATCTCGCGGATCGTGCTCCGCGATCGCAGGTCGGCGACGAGCGCCATCACGACGAACTGCAGACCGGTCAGCGCCGCGGCGGACGATCCCACGATGACGTAGAAGCTCTCCCACTCCGCGAATGGCCGCATCAGGCCTCCGTGTTCGCTGGCATCTTATTCTTTGACCGCCGGCGTCGAGAACGCCGCATTCATCTCGATTCCCGGAACGGCGCGCCCCAACTCGGTGAACGTGCCCTGGCCGGCAATCTCGCGAGCCGCGGTCAGGAACCCGGTCCAGGCCGATCGCGCGAGCGCGCCGCCGACGCTGATCCGCCGCACGCCGATCTCCGCCAGCGCCGCGACGGTGGTGAATCCGCTGCCAACGAGGACGTTCACGGGTCTGGGTGCCACCGCCTTCACCACCGCCTCGATGTCCGCGAGCGATCGAAGACCGGGCGCGAAGAGGCAATCGGCGCCGGCTTCCGCGAACGCGGTCAGGCGGCGAATGGTCTCCCGGAGATCCGGACGCCCGGCGATGAATCCCTCGGATCGTCCGACCAGCATCACGTCCCGGGTCCGTTCGTCGAGCGCGCGCCGGGACGCGCGGATTCGCTCGACGGCGAGCGGAAACTCGAACAGCGGATCCGCCTCGTCACCGGTCGAGTCTTCCACCGACAGGGCCGCTATCCCGGTGGCGGCGGCGCGGACGACGTTTCGGGCGAGCGCGTCGGGATCGCGGGCAAACCCTTTCTCGAAATCGGCGTTGATCGGGACCTGCACACCGTCGGCAAGCACGCGAAAGTGTGCCAGCGCGTCGTCGAGCGTGATGTGGTTGTCCGGACGGCCGGTCGACCAGGCAAACCCCGAACTGGTCGTCGCCAATGCCTGAAATCCGAGCTGTACGAGGAGGCGTGCGCTTCCCAGATCCCACGGGTTGGGAATGACGAAGCAGCCGCGCTCGTGAAGGCGGCGGAAGACGCGGCGGCGTTCGGCGACGTCAGGCACTCGCGGATTCTACTGCCATGGGGCGACGAGTGGACGCCGCGCGACGCTCGCGCGTTTGCGAGACCGAGGCGATCTCACTCCCCGTCGTCAGCGGGCCCGCCGCCGGCGCGGACGACGTCCTCCTGGCGGATCTTGTCGACGTTGAACTTCGCCGCGTTCTTCTCCATCCGCTTCAGCACGTCGTCGAAATCGAACGCGGTCGAGGTCGAAAAGCGGATCGGGTTGATGCGGGCCACGACGAACGGCCGCAGGTACGGGCTCGTCAGGCCGCGCTTCTTCAGGCGATCGACGATCCGGCCCACTTCGTCGTCAATCCCGAGCACCAGCCCGGCGCGCCGCTCCCGCTCCTTGAGCGCACGCGGCAGACGCTCGTCGAGGAAGTCGTCGATGCGCCGCAGCAGCGAATGGTAGGCGCCGCCGCTCAGCCGCGCGCGCTGTTCGTAGGCGGCGCCGAGCGTCAGGAAGGCGGGCTGATCGAACTCGAACACGAATTCGCGCTCGGTGCGGGCGCTGCGCGAATCGGCCATCGCGCGCAGCATGCGGATGGTTTCGAGCGATTTTTCTTTGAGGTTGTGCGCTTTCTCGGTGTTGAGCGCGAGGATCTTGAAGGCGATCTCCGGGTCGGGAATCACCAATGCGACCAGCGACCGGGCGCCGAGCTTCCGCATCGCCTGCAGCCGATGGTTCCCATTCGGCGTCCAGTAGGCCGCGTCCTGGCGGACGGTGATGATCGGATCGAGGAAACGCCCGAGCGTTTCGACGACGGTCATGAGGCGCTTGACGTGCGGCTGCGAGGGATCGCGCTGATACGGCGTCGGCTCGACGCGATCGATGGGCAGCGTCGCGAGCAGGACGGGTGTTCCGCCGAACGGCTCGCGGTACCTGGCGAGCACGACCCCGCCGTCCTCGGCAATGTGCTCGGCAAGCGCGCGCGCCTCGGGATCGTCGGCCTGTGCCGTCTCGGTCGGGCTCAGGCCGACCGACCTGGCGCCGACCTTCTTCCGGCGCCGAACCACGCGCTTCTTCGCCATACCGGCGCGATTCTACTCCAGCGCCGCGGCGGCACTGGAGCGGATCGGCGCTGATCGGGGCGGCGCGCCCGTGCGGAGCGACACCGCGCGACGCGTCCGGACCCGTCGCACGTCAGACGATCTTCGCGAGCGTCGCGATCTGGCCGAGGTGACGCTGCGCGTGCTCGGCGGCATGGAACAGCAGGCCGACAGTGGTCGACGGCAGCCCGGCCCGGCCGACGCGGCGCGCCTCGGTCAGCGATCGTTCGTCCGTGGTCCGCAGCTGCGCGAGCGCGCGTTCGACGCGGGCGTCGAAGCCGGCGAGCAGCATCGCGGCGTCGAGCGTGGGATCCGCTGTCGTTTCGCTGGCGAGCACCGTCCTTTGCGCGTCCGACAACGCCTCGCCGCGTGCGTAGGTGAACAGGCGATCGACGCTGCCGGCCGCGTGGCGCGCGTGAAAAGCGATCGACGCGGCGCCGGACGGCTCGGCCCGGAGCTGCGCGGGCGTCAACGGCGCGAGGCGCGCTTCGAGCTCCTCGCGGGATTGCAGCAGGCTGTGCGCGACCGGTTGCAGGAGCGGAGGAATGCCGTCCACTGGACCGCGCAGCCACACTTCGGGTTTCGACATGGCGGATACGACGACCTCGAGCCGATCCTACCGCGTCGCGAGTGGACGGGTGCCGCTCGCGCGGGTGGCGGGCTACTTCAAGAAGCCGCTCCGAACCGTGGCGCTCGCGCTCAATTGATCGTTCAGCGGGTCGTCGAGCGCGAGCAGGTCGCGCAGCTCCGGCGTCAGCGCGTCCTGCACGTCGCGGCGCAGCAACTGTTTCTGGTATTGCTGCTGCGGCTTGTCCCGGCGGCAGTAGAAGGCGTGCATGGCGAGGCGCGGCGCCGCGGAACGATTCGCCGTCCCCGCATGCCAGAGATGCGCGTTCATGACCGCGATGCTGCCTGCCGCGCCGACGAGCAGCACCTCCGCCGGATACGGCGCCAACGGATCCGCGACGATGTCCTGCGGACGCGCGCGCCACGTGTGCGAACCCGGGACCATCCGGGTGGGGCCGTTGTCCGGAGTGAAGTCGTCGAGCATCCAGACCGTGTTGCACACCCAATAGCCCTTCTCGTCGGGAAGCGCGCCCATGTCGACGTGAAGCGGCTGACCGACCGCACCATGCGGATCCGCCGACCTCGCGTTCAGGCTACTCAGCTTGATCTCCGGTCCGAGCACGTGCCGCACGCAGGCGATCACGTCAGGCAGCAGGATGGCGCGGCGGAAGACTTCCCCTTTGTCGACGAGATTCGCCAGACGGCGGGCGTGCTCCTCCAGTCGGAATTCGCTGCCCGCGCGATCGCCTTCCGCGTCGAACAATTCGGCGATGCGCCGGCGCAGGCGGTCGAGCAGCTCCTGACCCATGCAGCGCTCGAGCACCACGAAGCCCTGTTCATCCAATTGCCGCCGCTGTTGTCCGGTCATGGCTGACGTTTGCTCCCACACGGCGTTCCCGCGTGCATCCGTGATGATCTAACGGCGCACGAACTCCGTGGTGGTATCGCGCCGGCGCTTCGTGCGGAAGCCCCGAACGTATTTCCTGGATCCCGGCGTCGGGTACTTGTTGGCATAGGCCCGTTCGACGGCATCGCGGAGGCGCTCGCTGCGGACCGGGACGGCGCGAACACGAACCGTTCGTTCTCGGATCTGAATCGCGCCGCGCGGATCATCGAGGAACGTCCGGTACCAGCCGCGGGATTTCAGCGTCCACGACCGCGCGAACACGCGCCCCTGAACGACCACCGCCCAGACGCCAATGAAGCGGTGCGCGGTGCCTGAACCGGCGCGGACGCCGAGGATCTGGCTCTCGTCGATCGCCCGCACGATCGACGGCGGCAGCCTGGGGCGCGCCGCCGAGCGGCGCCGCGACGATCGTGCGGGTGTCCGTGTCGCGCGTGCCGGCATCACCTGGTCGCGTGCGCCGACAAGTAGTCGAGGATCACCTGGCTCATCGCGCGGATCCCGATCGGAATCGCGGAGTCGTCCGCGAGGAACGTCGGCGTGTGGTGATCGCCCGACGTCGTTCCCGGCTTCACGGTGCCAAGCCGGTAGTAGAAGCCGGGGACCTGGTTGGCAAAGAACGAGAAGTCCTCCGAGCCCATCGCCGGCGGGATCGCCTTGACATGATCCTTTCCAACCACGCGCTCCAGCGACGGCACCGACTCGCGCGTCAACGCCGGGTCGTTGATCGTCGCCGGCGCACCGCGTTCGTAGCGGACGACTTCGCCGCTGGCGCCGGCCGCGTCCGTGACGCCCTTCAGAATCGCCCGCAGCCGCGCTTCGGCGAGCTGACTCATCTCGGGACGGAACGTCCGAATCGTGCCGCTCAGCGTCACATCGGCGGGAATGATGTTGTGGCGCTGGCCGCCGTGGATGCTCCCGACCGTCACGACGCCCGGTTCGTGGCCGGAGAAGCTGCGCGACCGGATCGTCTGCAGCGCCTGGACGAATTCGGCAGCCGTGACGATCGGGTCGATCGACAGCTCCGGACGCGCTCCGTGCGCCTGACGGCCGACGATCTTCACTTCCCACGTATCGGCGGCCGACAGCGCGGGCCCTTCGGAATAGCCGATGTCGCCGACCGGCATTTCCGAGAACGTATGCAACCCGAAAATCGCCTGCGGCCGGGGGTTCTCGAGCGCCCCTTCCTTCACCATCAACGATGCGCCGCCCGGCTCGCCCGGCGGCGGACCTTCTTCCGCCGGTTGAAAGATGAACGTGACGGTGCCGGGAAGATCCGCCTTGATCGCGTTCAACACCGAGGCGACCCCGAGCTGCACGGCGACGTGTATGTCGTGTCCGCACGCGTGCATCACGCCGACGTCCTGCCCGAGATAGGTCGTGCGCACGCGTGAGGCGAACGGCAGATCCGTCTGCTCGGTCACCGGCAGCGCATCCATGTCGGCGCGCACCGCAACGATCGGGCCGGGACGGCCGCCCTTCAACAGCGCGACGACCCCGGTCCTGGCAACGCCCGTCTTGACGTCGAGGCCCAGTTTCCGCAGGTAGTCGGCAACGAGCGCCGCGGTCTTCTCTTCGCGGTTGGACAGTTCAGGGTATTGATGGAGGTGATGGCGGATGTCGACGATCGACGCCGTCACCCTCGCCGCTTCCTGATCGATCGAGCGGGTGCCGTTCTGGGCGGCGACGCTCGCGGCGATCGTCAGCAGCGCCGCGGCACTGAAACAGGATGTCTTCACGAGTGCTCTCCGTTCACGGACAGACGCGTCCTCGCCTCAGCGCGACGCGGCGTCCGGCAGCGCGAATGCGACATACGCGCCGGGAACCGGGTCGGTGGACGCGGGATGTCCCGGCAGGCCGTGCATATGCGTCGTCGCGCGCGCGGCCGCGCAGTAGACAATGTATTGCTTCCCGTTCACCTGGTAAACGGCCGGGATCCCCTCGATGCCCGCGCCGGCTTCGCTCTGCCACAGCACCCGGCCGGTTTCGGCATCGAACGCGCGAATGATGCGATCGCGTGTGCCGGTGAAGAGCAATCCGCCGGCGGTGACGACCGGCCCCACCTTCGGCATGTGGCCGCCGGTGTTTCTCACCCCTTTCGCCGCCAGTTCAGGCACGTCGCCAAGCGGCTGCTGCCACATCATCGCACCGGTGTTCAAGTCGTACGCCGTCAACGTGGTCCACGGCGGCGCGACGGCCGAGAGTCCGCTGCTGGTGATGATGAACCCGAACCCGCTCTTGAACCGCGCCGTCACCGGATCGATCGCCGTCAGCGACTCGGGCGTCGGCACCGGCGTCGGCGGCGCGCCTCGCCACGCCGGCGAGCTCGCGCCGCCGAGTTCGAGCTTCAGCATCGCGGGAAAGTCCTTCGACACCACGAACATCGTTCCGTGCACCGGATCGTCGGCGGCGCCGCCGAAGTTCGCGCCGCCGTTGTTCCCCGGCATCTCAATCGTCGGCGTCACGCCCGGCGGCGTGAACATGCCTTCGTTGCGTGCGGTGCGGATGTCCTCGAGCAGCTGCGCGCGCTCGGCCGGATCGTCGATGAACGGACTCAGGTCCTTTTCGGTGAACGCCTGCCGTGCGAACGGCTTCGGCAGCGTCGGAAAGGGCTGCGTGGGCCACGCGACTTCACCGGCCATCTCCGATCGGGGGACCGGATGCTCCTCGATCCGTCACACCGGCTGGCCGGTCACGCGATCGAACACGTAGAGGAACCCGGTCTTCCCGGCCTGCGCGACGATGTCGATCGGCCTGCCGTCGTGCTGCACGGTCAGCAGCTTGGGCGCGGTCGCGTTGTCGTAGTCCCAGATGTCGTGATGGACCATCTGGAAGTGCCAGATGCGCCTGCCGGTGCGCGCGTCGAGCGCGAGCAGCGAGTCCGCGAACAGGTTCGCGCCGACGCGGTTCGCGCCGTAGAAGTTGTACTTCGGGCTGGCGGTGGGCACGTAGAGGATGCCGCGCTTCGCATCGATCGACATCTCGGCCCACGCGTTCGCGCCGCCGACCGTTTTCCAGGCGTCCTTCGGCCAGGTCTCGTATCCGAACTCTCCGTCGTGCGGGATGGTGTGAAAGGTCCAGACCAGACGGCCGGATCGCACGTCGAAGGCGCGCACGTCGCCGGGCGCCGAATCGTATTCCTGGTTCGTGGCCGAGCCCAGGATGATGAGGTCTTCGAAGACCCGACCCGGCGTCGCGGACTGGACGGAGATGTCGTTGGGCTCGCGTCCGAGGCCTTCCCGCAGATCGACGGATCCATTCGCGCCGAACGAGTCGATCCTGCGCCCGGTGCGGGCGTCGAGCGCCTGCAACCGGTTCTCGATCGAATAGAGCAGCCGGCGTTCCGATCGGTCGCGGCTCTCCCAGTAGTTGATGCCCCGCGTCGTGATCCGCCCGCGCGGGTTTTCGTGCGTCCACCGTTCCGTGCCGGTGGCCGCATCGAGCGCCACCACCGCGTTGTTCTTCGCGAGCACATACATCACGTCGTCGACGACGAGAGGGTTGAAAAGATAATTGCCAGGATCGCCGGTCGGATAGGTCCACGCGATTCGGAGCGAGCCGACGTTCGCGCGGGTGATCTGCGAAAGCGACGAGTACTGCGCCGCGTCGGCCGAGCCGCCGTAATCACTCCAGGTGGCGTGCGGATCGGCCGGGCGCGCCGGCTCGCTGCTCTGCGCAACGGCGCCTCCGGAGCGCACGATCACGGCAAGCGCGGTCACGAGCACACATGCGGAGGCCAGCGTCCTTCTCATCAGCATTCACCACGTCCCTTTGGTGGCCCCGCGTCCGGCGCGAGCGAGTACGAGTCGAGATCGTCGGCGGCCTTCGCGTCGCGCGCCACACGCTCCATCACCGGCCGCGCAAACTCGAGCAGCGCACGCGCGGAGAACAGATGGCACCACGCGTCGCCAACGCGGCCGCCGCGATTGCCGGACGCCGACAGATGCGCATCGACGATCTTCGCGAAGAACCGATCCGGCCAGTTCGCATGCACGCCAGACGATGACGTGTCGAACTCCTCCATCGGCTTCCAGACCCGCCGGCCGTTCTCCAGGACCGGGACCTTGAAGCGCGCGACGCGCTTGTCGGGTATGTCGGCGATGTGCTCGACGTAATGCAGGAACGTCACGGTATCGTGATCGCAGCCAAGCAGCAGGATCCTGCCGTCGAGCGCGGCGAAGCGATCGAGCGCCGAACCCCGCCCGAACGCGTAGTCCCAGGGCTGCGGCGAGCACACGTGGTCGGCGTGCTTCCCCCACGCCACGAAGCGGGCGACGTGATCGGTGACGCGCGATCCCGGATACGTGCGCAGGAACTCGACCAGCACGCCGTTATCGCGCGCGGCGCGCGCGGTTCGGGCGTCGAAGGGCGGAAGCTTCTCCAGCACCTCCGCCTCCTGCGCCGGCGTCAGGTTGCCGCGCCCGACTTCGTCGACGTAGCTCGGGCAGCTCGCATACATCACGAGCGTGCCCTCGGCGCTCAGCGCATCCTTCAGCGCGAGGTGGATCTCGTCGGGCCCGCCAGCGATCTCGCCGACGGCCCGCACCGACGCGTGCATCATGACGACGTCGCCCGGCCCGACGCCGAGCGACCGAAACGCCTGCGCAAGCTGTTCGCGTGAGTACATGCGAGGGGTGGCGCCGCTGGGACTAGAGACGCGCGGATCGTTCGTACCGGCCGCGGAACGCGCTGCGGGGCAGACGGAGAATCACGGACGATGCGGGCCGCGCGCGGCGCCGCCGTGCGCGTTCACGAAGGTGTCGGGCCTGGGCTCCTCGACGGCAACCGCGGAGCTCCGGCCGTCCGGCGGGTGCGGACGCGGCACGCGGACGCCCGCGTACGGGTCGGCCGCGGGGGGGAGAAACCAACCGGGCCCTCGCTGATGGAAACGTGCGACCAACGCCCGCAGGTAGTTCAGCATGGTCACCTCCGGCGCCGCCGGCGAGCGGCTCCAACGACGTTCTGCTGCCGGCGTTCTGGCGCGCTGACGCCGCGTGCCTCGATCATCATCCCGCGTACGCCCGCTGCATCGCGGCGATGTCGAGCTTTTTCATCGCCAGCATCGCCGTCATCGCCCGCTGTGACTTCGCCGAGTGCGGGTCCTTGAGCAGCTCCGACAGCATCTTCGGCACGATCTGCCACGACACGCCGAACCTGTCCTTGAGCCAGCCGCACTGCTGCGCCTTCGGGTCGCCGCCCGCGCCCAGCCTGTTCCAGTAGTCGTCGATCTCGTCCTGCGTATCGCAATAGACCTGAAGCGAAATCGCTTCGTTGAACGTGAACACGGGGCCGCCGTTGAGCGCGGTGAACATCTGCCCGTCCAGCTCGAACGCGACCGTCATGACCGAGCCGGGCGGCCGCCCATGGATCTCCCGCCCCGCTTCGCCGTAGCGCGTGATCTCGACGATCCGCGAGTTCCTGAAAATGCCGGTATAGAACGCCGCCGCCTCCTCGGCCTGGCTGTCGAACCACAGGCAGGGGGCGATTCTCTGCGTCGTGTGCATGGCTGCTCCGCGGCGGCGCGCGACCTCGCCGGCCCGCGCGCACGCTCAATGCCGTTTGAAGAACTGCACCGCCCGCTCGTGCCGTTCGGCGGCCGCGCGCGTCGCAAACGTCCCGAGGTTGCGGCGCTTCCCCGTTTTCGGATCCTTCGTTCGCGAGTAGAGGCGGTACTTGCCGGATGCGAGCTTGCGGATCATGTGCGCGAAGCCGGTCGCGCGGTCTGCCGCAGGAGCGACCACGCCCAGGCGCAGAAGGCGACGGCAATCACGCCGATCCCGGGACCTTCAAGAATGAACCAGGGATCGCTGGCGAACCGGGAGGCTTCGGCGATCGAACGCAACAGGTGCGCGAGCGCCAGCAGCGCGAAAATCAGGCCGGTCGTGACGAGATAGGCTCTCACGGGATGCTCCTTCGCCGCCCATTGTGGCGCGCGCGGCCGCGCCCTGCAACTGCTCAGCGCCAGCCGCGTGGACGTTCGAAGGGAGGGTTCGATCCCGGACGCCCGGCCGCCGGGCCGGGTCGGGAGCAGGGCGTGCGGCAGCGGATGAAAGCGGATGCGATCAGCGAGAGCGGCTACTTCGTCCAGCCGCACTCTTTCATGTGCGGTCCGATCACCGCATCGAGACCGCTGACGCGGAACTCGGCGATCACGTCGGGCGCATTGTGCGGGCTGTAGCCGACGCGAACCCTGCGGGCTCCGAGCACCCGCTGCGCGAACGCGGTCCCGTCCGGCGCGAACAGCGCGTCGTGATCGTCGGAATCCGGCCAGCGCTCCCTCGCCGCCGGCTGATCGTCCATGCCGACCGTGACCGACTTGCCCTCGGCGTTCGGCTCGATGCGCAGCGGCGAGCCGGTGTAGACGAAGGCCTGCGTGGTCTTGCCCATGCAGCGGACGACGAGCGAGGGACGAATCGGGCCGAACCAGGTCTTGACGATATTTTCAGCGGGGAGCTCGAACGCCGCGCCCTTGCGGTTGGCGCCGAGCCAATGCGCCTGGTTCGTCGAGCTCCACGCCTGTGTCGCCGCCGTCGTCTCGCGAGGGGCGGGGGCGGCGGCGGGCCGCGGC
>JABFWM010000416.1 GCA_013362195.1 Acidobacteriota bacterium | reverse complement strand
CTATACCGCGGGCGCCCGCGGCAGCAGCAGCAATTGACCAACCAAGAGGAGAGCGGAGATGAGGCGATTCATCGTGACGTGTTCGGTGGCGGCGATCGCGCTCGGTGGCACGACCGCGTGCGCCACCAAGAAGATGGTTCGGCAGCGCGTTGGCGAAGTGAACGACAAGGTCGAGACCCTGTCGCAGTCTCTCGAAGAGACGCAGCAGCGCACTCGTGCGAACGAAGGGCGCATCGGTGAGGTCGATCAGCGCGCGCAGGCGGCGAACCAGCGCGCCGAAAAGGCCGGGCAGCGGGCCGACGAAGCGTACGCAGCGGCCGACAAGGTGAATGCGCGCGCCGAAGCAATCGAGACGGCATCCAAGCGCCTCGTCTACGAGGTCGTCCTGAGCGAGGACAAGGGCAACTTCAAGTTCGGCAAGGCGACCGTGCCCGACGAATCGGTGGCGGAGATCGATCAGCTCGTCGAACAGCTGAAGGCGAACCCGAACGGCGCCTTCATCGAGATCGAAGGGCACACCGACAACGTCGGACCGAAGGACGTCAACTACAAGCTCGGTCTCGAACGGGCCGAGAACGTGAAGCGTTACCTCTACGAACACCACCAGGTGCCGCTCCACAAGATCAACGTGATCAGCTACGGCGAGGAAAAGCCGATCGCGCCGAACAAGACGAAGGCGGGCCGGGCGCAGAACCGCCGCGTCGTGATCAAGGTCCTGGCGTAAAAGGGCTCAGGGGTCAGGGCTCAGGGCAATTCAGGGCGGCATACGCCCTGAGTCGTCAGCCCTGAGCCACGAAACACCGCATCGGGTCGGGGGCGGATCGCAGGAAACGGCGCCGGAATGGTCCGGCGACGGGTCCATCGATTCAACGTCAGCACTTTCGCAGGGTGCTTCGCGTTCCGCCCCCGACCGGGTGCGGTGTTTTTTTGTCCGCCGGTCTCGAGACCCCTGCTCCAACCACCGACATGCAGGGCGCGTCGTCAGACCCGACGCTCGGCCCACCTCCGCGCGAGCCCCTCGCGGTGAAATCTCATGTAGGATCGCTCTCACCACCTACTTGAGGGGAGGATTGTATGCTTCGCGCAACCGCCCGGGCGCTCGTCCCCACGTGTGCGCTCGTCGTGTGTCTCGGCGCCGCCGGCAAGCCGGCCGTCACCTTCTCCGACACGAAATTGAAAAACGGACTGCGGGTGATCCTCTCCCAGGACCGCACCGCACCAACCGTGTCCGTCGCGGTCACGTATAACGTCGGGTCTGCCGACGAACGGGCGGGCCGCACCGGCTTCGCGCATCTCTTCGAGCACATGATGTTCAAGGGGTCCGCGAACGTCGGCCCGGGCGAACATCCCGCGCTCATCTTCAGCACCGGCGGGACGATGAACGGTACGACCAACACCGACCGCACGTTGTATTTCGAGACGCTGCCCGCCAATCAGCTGGAGCTTGCGCTGTTTCTCGAAGGCGACCGCATGCGCTCGCTGGACATCAACAAGGCGAACCTCGACAACCAGCGGAACGCCGTGCAGGAAGAGCGGCGGCTGCGCGTGGACAATCAGCCGTACGGCCAGACCTTCGAGCGGACGAGCAATCAGGCCTACGACAACCCTGCCTACAAGCACTCGGTGATCGGATCGATGGCCGACCTCAACGCCGCGTCGGTGGACGATGTGGCAACGTTCTTCAAAACCTACTACGCGCCGAACAACGCCGTGCTGACGATCGTCGGCGACGTCGACCCGAAGAAGACGATGGCGCTCGTCGAGAAGTACTTCGGCTCCATTGCGTCGCAGCCGGCGGCCAGGCGGCCGGATCTCGCCGAGCCGCCGCACACCGCCGAACGCCGCAGCACGATCGAGGACTCGCTGGCGCGGCTCGCGCGCGTCGACATCGCCTGGGTCGGACCCGCCGCGGGGTCGCCCGACAGCGACGCGCTCGACGTGTTGTCGGACGTGCTGTCGGGCGGCCGGAGCTCGCGGCTCAATCAGGTGCTCGTCCGCGAAAAGCAGATCGCCACCAACGCCGCCGCCTTCCCGGACGAGACGCGCGGCCCCGGCTTGTTCCAGGCGCTCGCCACGGTCGCGCCCGGCAAGGATCCGGCGGACGTCGAGACGGCGATCTACGGCGTCATCGACCAGGTGAAGACCGGACCGATCGCCGACTGGGAGATCGAGAAGGCCCGCAACAGCGCGCGGCGCAACGCCGCGAGCGCTGTGACCAGTACCCTCCAGCGAGCGATCCAGCTGGGACAATATGCGCTCTTCTACAACGATCCCAACCGCATCAACACGATCAGCGAGCGCATCGCCCGGGTCACCGCGGCCGACGTGCAGCGTGTGGCGGCCAAGTACTTGACCCGGGAGAACCGCTCCGTCGTGATCACCGTCCCGAAGCCCGCGCCGGCGAAAGGAGGACGGCCGTGACCCGCCACGCGTTCGCAGTTGCGGCGGCGACGCTCGCCCTCGTCCTGAACGGGTCGGCGCAGCAGGCGCCGCCGGCCGCGCCCCCGCAGAATCCATCGACGGCGCCCGGCACCGTCATGAAGGGCAAGGCGCCGGTCAACAAAGAGACCCTCAAGGTCACGCTGCCCAAGCCGCAGCAGACCGATCTCTCGAACGGCCTGCACCTGATGGTGCTCGAGGATCACCGCGCCCCGATGGTCACGTTCCAGCTCCTCATCGAGGGCGCAGGCGGGTACTACGACCCGCCGGAGGAGCCGGGCCTTGCCGGATTCACCGCGGCGCTGATGCGTGAAGGGACGGAAGGGCGGACGTCGGAGCAGATCTCCGAACAGCTCGATCGGCTCGCCGCGGAGGTCACGATCGGCGCGGGCATCTCGTCGCCGTTCGCGAACCTCTCGGGGTCGGGGCTGAGCGATTCGGTCGACACCGTGCTCGCGATCATGGCCGACGTGCTGATGCATCCCTCGTTCGCGCAGGCCGAGATCGATCGCTACAAGGCGCGGACGCGCGCGGATCTCACCGCGCAGCGATCGCGGCCCGCGTTCCTCGCGCAAGAGCGCTTCCAGCGCGTCGTCTTTGGCGATCATCCGGGGGCGCGCGTCGCGGCCACGCCGGCGTCGATCGACGCGCTCACGCGGGAGCGGCTCGTCGACTTCCACAAGGCGCACTACCTTCCCGATCGCGCCGTGATGGCCATCTCCGGCGACATCACCCTCCCGGTCGCGAAACAGAAGCTCGAGGCGGCGCTGGGCGGATGGGCGAAGTCGGGACGGGCGATTGCGCCGACGAAGGATCCGGCGGCGCTCACTGGCGGCAGCATCTCGCTCGTCGCGCGTCCCGGCTCGGTGCAGACGAGCCTGGTCGTCGGCACCCAGGCCATCGAGCGCACCAGTCCCGATTACGAGGCGCTGACGGTGGCCAATCGCATCATCGGCGGGCCGTCCGCGCGCCTGTTCGAGCACCTGCGCGAGCAGAAGGGCTACACCTACGGGGCCGGCAGCAATTTCAACGCGGGCCGCTATCGCGGATTCTGGAGCGCCTCGACCGACGTGCGGACCGAGGTCACCGATCCGGCGCTGACCGATCTGCTCGACGAGATCCGGCAGATGCGTGAGACGCCGGTCCCGGCCGAGGAGCTGGGCAACATGAAGCGCGCGATCGTGGCGAGCTTCGCGCGATCGCTCGAGAACCCGGCCGCCATTCTCAACAACTACATCGAGAGCTACATCTACAAGCTGCCGCCGGACTACTGGGACCAGTATCCGGAGCGCATCGCGGCGGTGACCGCCGCCGACGTGCAGCGCGTGGCCCAGAAGTACTGGAGCGCGGATCGTCTGCAGATCGTGGCCGTTGGCGACGCCGCCAGGATCGAGCCGGCGCTGAAGAAGCTGGGTCCGGTGCAGGCGTTCGACGCCGAGGGGCAGCCGCTCCGGTAAGCGCCCCGGCGCATTCGGCGCGGCGCTCAGGACGCCCCGGCGATCGTCTCCATCGCGGCCGCAAAGGTATCGATCTCCTCGAGCGTGGTGTACACGTTCGGCGTCACCCGCACGCCCTCGTACTCGGCGTGCACGATTGGCGTCGCCACGATGCGCCATTTGTCCCAGAGCTGCGCGACCACCCTGGCCGTCGGGACCGATGTCATCTGCACGGTCCCGATGGCGCACGACTGCGCCGGATCGAGACTGGTATGGATCCGGATCTCCGGCCGGTCTTTCAGGCGTTCCACCCAGCGGTTCCTGAGATAGCGGAGCCGCGCCGCCTTCCGCTCCGCGCCGATCCCCTCGTGAAACGTGAGCGCCTCGGCAATCGCGTTGTGGTTGGCCGCCGGGTGGGTGCCGATCTCCTCGAACTTGCGAATGTCCTTCGCGCGTGCGGCCGACGCCGGCGTGAGCGGCCACAGCGATGCGATGTGCTCGGCGCGGACGTAGAGAAAGCCGGTGCCGATCGGCGCGAGCAGCCACTTGTGCAGGCTCGTGCCGTAGAAATCGCAGCCGAGATCCGCGAGCGTGAACGGAAACTGCGCGAACGCATGCGCGCCGTCGACGATCGTACGGATGCCTTTCGCGCGCGCCGCCTCGCAGATCTGGCGGACCGGGAAGATCTGGCCGGTCAGGTTCGTGATGTGACAGAAATGCAGCACCTTCGTTCGCGGCGTCACCGCGCCCAGCAGGCGATCCGCGAGGTCGCCCATCGACGGCGGCGGCACCGGGAACGGGATCTTCTTCACGACAATGCCGTCGCGCCGCGCGCGTTGATCCCAGGTGTCGAGCATCCGGCCGTAATCCTGGTTCGTGGTCACGACCTCGTCGCCGGGTTTCAGGTCGATCCCGAGCTGCGCGATCTGCAGCGCCTCGCTGGCGTTGCGCGTGATGGCCAGTTCCTCGGGGTTGCAGCCGAACGCGGCCGCGAGGCGGCGCCGCACCGTCTCGATGTTGGGCTCGAGGATCTGCCACATGTGATAGACCGGCGCCTGGTTCGAGATGTCGAGGAAGCGTTTGAACGCGTCGTGCACGACGCGAGGGCTGGGGCAACAGCCGCCGTTGTTCAAGTTGACGATGGTGCGATCGAGGGTGAACGCCTGCTGGATCTCGCGCCAGTAGGATTCGTCCGTGGCGACGTCCGCCGGCGGACGCGCGGCGGCCCCCGCGGCGGCGGCGGCCACCCGCCCGAGGCTGTCGTTGGTGAAGGCGGCAACGGTCGCGGCGCCGGCGGCGCCCGCGCGAAGAAAACGGCGGCGTGTCAGCATGCTCGCTCCTGACGGTCGGGATGCCGCGCCTACATTACAATACGCGGCACACACATGGATCTCAGCGGACGAGCGGCGCTCATCACGGGCGCCAAGCGCATCGGCGGCGCGGTCGCGCGCGAACTGGCGGGGCGCGGCATGGACGTCGCCATCTCCTACAACCGCTCGCGCGGCGAAGCGGAAACGGCCGCGGCAGACATCCGCGCCGCCGGGCGGCGTGCCTACATCGCCGCCGCGGACCTGTCGGACCCCGACGCGTGCGCGACGCTGGTCGACGGCGCCGCGGCGGCCTTCGGCCGCCTCGTCGTCCTGATCAATATGGCGTCGGTGTACTCCGCCGTGCCCTTCGACGACACCGACGTGAAGGTCTGGAACGCCGTCGTCGACGTCGATCTCCGGGCATCGTTCCTGTGCGCGCGCGCGGCCGTGCCGCACATGCGGCGGGGCGGCGGCGGCCGGATCGTCAACTTCTCGGACTGGGTCGCGTCGAGCGGCCGTCCGCGCTATCCGGGTTACCTGCCGTACTTCGTCGCCAAGGCCGGCGCGGTCGCGCTGACCGAGGCGCTCGCGCTCGAACTGGCCCGGGATCAGATCCTCGTGAACGCGGTCGCGCCCGGTCCGATCCTGGCGCCGCCGGGCACGACCGACGACGAGGTCAAGGCCGTCGAAGCGGCGACGCCCCTGGGACGGTGGGGCGGGGAAGCCGCGATCATCCAGGCCGTACTGTTTCTGCTGGAGACGGACTTCGTCACCGGCGAGACCGTCCGCGTCGACGGCGGACGTCACGTGCGTTGAAACGGTCCGCCGGTACGATCCATGTATTCGTGTACCTCCGTGTCGATCCGTGGTGGATCGCGGGCAACGTCAACGAGCAGGAGACCGTCGCTGATCTCCTGGGTGGATGCGGAGTGAACGCGAACGCATGAGCGCGCTGATCAAGCTCGAGACAGGAGTGCCGGGGCTCGACGTCCTGACGCTCGGCGGGATTCCCGAAGGCCGGGCCACGTTGATTGCCGGCAAGAGCGGCACCGGCAAGACCGTGGTCGGCCTGCAGATCGCCGCGAACCTCGCGCGGAAGGGGAAGAAGACGATCCTCGTGGCGATCGAGGAGTCCCCCGAAGACATGGAAGACAGCGGCAACATGCTCGGCCTCGGCCTGACCGAGCTGGCGCAGAAGGGCCTGCTGCACTTCTCGAACGTCACGCGGCCGGTGGACGGCCCGACGCTCGTATCGGGTGAATACGACCTGTACGGCCTCTTCCATCGCATCGAAGCGATCGTGAAGCGGACGGGCGCGGAGGCGCTGGTCCTCGACTCCGCGACCGCGCTCTTCAGTCCGCGGCCCGCGCCCGACGCGCTCCGCAGCCACTTCTTTCAACTGGTCTACATGCTGCGGTCACTCGGCCTGACCGCCGTCATCATCGCGGAGGCCGCAGGCGATTACGGCCAGCTGACGACGATGGGCGTGGAAGACTACGTGTGCGATCTCACCGTGACGCTGCGCAACATCATCGACGGCGGACGCCGGCGGCGCTCGGTGGAGGTGAACAAGTACCGGCGCAGCGCGCATTACAAGGGCGAGTATCCCTGCACCATCACGACGCGCGGCCTCGCCGTGTTTCCGCTCGACGCGCGCGAGTACCCGGGCGCGGCGCACGTGGAGCGGTATTCGAGCGGCGTCGGCGGCCTCGACGAGATGACCCACGGCGGATGGCTGCGCAACTCCATCATCATCGTCCGCGGCCCCACCGGCAGCGGCAAGACGATGCTGGCCGGCCTCTACGCCCGCGCCGGCGCGGCGCGCGGGGAGCGGGTGGTTTATTACGGCTTCGAGGAGACGCAGCCCATTCTGCTGCGCAACTACCGCGAGATCGGCATGCCGATGGAGCAGTACCTCGCGAGCGGGAACCTCAAAGTGCTGTGCCGCTATCCGGAGGCGACCAGCCTCGAAGATCTGCTCGTCGACCTGCGCACCGGGCTCGAGGAGTTGAAGCCGTCGCTCATCGTGCTCGACAGCATTTCCTCGATCGAGCACGCGTCGTCGGAGAAGGGCTTCCGTCAATTCATGATCGGGGTCGCGTCGATTCTGCGCGAGTACGGACGCAGCGCGCTCATCACGCAGACCATTGCCGGCGTCAACGTGACCGACCACACCGCGCCGTACCTCTCGACGATTGCGGATGCGATTCTGACGCTGGACTATTCGACCGCCGGCTACGAGCTGGATCGCACGATGCGCGTCATCAAGATGCGCGGATCCGATCACGAGACGCATCCCTACCGCCTGGCCATCCAACCGGGCGGGTTGAGCGTCTCCAAACTCAGCGAAGAAGAGGCCCGGCGGGCCGAGGCGCAGCGTCGAGGGCGGACGAGCTGAACACAGGCGTCGCGCGACCGTACGCCGCTGTGGCGCCACTTACCCATTACCCCGAAAACACCCATTCCGGCCGCGATTTGCGGCCTTCCGGCGCCGGCAAGGGATTTGCGAGATTCCCGGGCAGGAGGTCGCGGCCAGCCGCGTCGTGCATGGAGGATACGTTCGATCCGCTCGGCTCCGGACCGGCAGCGCCATGGGGCTATCGGCAGAACACCGATCGCCTGGCGCTTCCGACCATTCTGATCGTCGAGGACGATCCGGACATTCGCGACATGCTCGCGACGCTGCTCGACCTGTCCGGCTTTGCCTGCGTGACGTGCGACACGGCGGAGGCCGCGCTCGCCGCGCTGCGCGATCAGCCCGTCGATCTGGTGCTGACCGACTACGCGCTTCCGATTCGCACGGGGGTGTGGCTGCTCGAACGTGCCGAGGAAGAGGGACTCCTCGAGGGAACGCCGGTGATGATCGTCACGGCGCACCCCAACCCGGCCGGCGCGACCGCCTACGAAATCGTCCAGAAGCCGTTCGATCTCGACGACCTCGTCAATCGGGTGAAACGGCGCATGGAAAGCAGCGGACCGCGGCGGCGCGGCGCGGGCGGATCGCGGGCGAATCAGGACAACGGCCGCGGCACCGGCGACGGCGATTGTCCCCTGCCAGTGGAGTTGATCCTCTATGTCAGCTCGCGATCCGTGCGATCGGCGGCGGCGGTGAAGAACATCGAGAAGGCGCTCACGCGATTCCGCTCGTCGCGGGTGCGGCTGACGGTGTGCGATTTGTCGGTGAATCCCGCGAAAGCGGAAGAGGACAGCGTCGCGTTCACGCCGACGCTCGTGCGCCGATCCCCGGGGCCGCGCACCTACATCCTTGGACACATCACCAACCCGGAGCTCGTCATGGAACTGCTCGCGGACTGCGAGCTGGAGGAGCAGTGAACAGGGCGCGCATCGAGTCGAGCGCGCCGAGCAGCTCCTGACGGTCGCGCGCGAAGCAGAACCTGACGTAGCCCTCCCCGTTGGCGCCGAAGTCGACGCCAGGCACGCACCCGATGCGGCCCTGCGTAATCAGATACTCCGCCATCGTCCACGAGACCGAATCTGCGTGGCCGCCGCCCGGCGGCTGCCATTGCGGATCGATGCGCAGGAACGCATAGAACGCTCCTCGCGGCGGCGCACCCGCGAACGCGCCGTGCGCCGCGCTGGCGATGCCGCCGTAAAAAAGATCGCGACGCGCTTGCAGTTCGCGGCAACAGGCGGCGACGCTGGCCTGCGATCCTTCGAGCGCGCCAATGCCGCCGAACTGGACGACCGACGTGACGTTGCTCGCGGTATAGAACAGCGCCTTCTTCATGCGTTCGCGCAGCGCGGCGTCGTGGGCGGCGAGATAGCCCAGGCGCAGCCCGGTCATCGCGTAGGTCTTGCTGAAGGTGTAGAGCGAGATCGTCCGCTCGTGCATGCCCGGCAGCGACGCGGGGCTGACGTGCTCGCCGTCGAAAATCACGTCTTCGTACGACTCGTCGGAGAGCAGCCACAACCCGTGGCGCTGCACGATCGCGGCGACACGTTCGACGTCGCTCCGCCGCAGCACGCCGCCGGTGGGATTGTGGGGAGAGTTGATGTAGATCGCACGCGTGCGCGGCGTGATCTTCGATTCGAGCTCGTCGAAATCGTAGCGCCACTCCAGGCGCTCGTGCAGCGGGCAGGGCACCGGGACGGCGCGTGCGGCGCGGACGTTGCCAGCGCAGGGCGGCCACGTGGGATCGGGAATGACGACCTCGTCGCCAGGCTCGAGCAGCGCCTGGCACGCGAGGTACAGCGCGTGAATGCCGCCGGTGGTGACCATCACCTCGTCGACGCCGGCGACGGGAATGCCGTTGCGGGTGCGGAGCTTCGCGGCGAGGAGTTCGAGCAGCCGCGGCACGCCCGTCGTCTGCAGGTAGTGGCTGCGGTTCTCGTCGATGGCGCGGTGCATGGCCGCTTTCACCGTGTCGGGCGCGTCGAAGCTGACGTCCCCCTGATCGAGGCGGAACGGATCCTTGACGCTGTACATCATGTCGCGGATGCGGATGATGCCTGAGAAGGGCACGGTGTCGAGATAGTGCGCCATGCGGCGATCTTAGATCGAGGAGGCGCTCGGACCGGTGCGAGCGAGCGATCGAGAGCTCGGGAGGTCGTTCACTGCAGAGGGCCGCGACGCAGGGAACCAAGGGGCGGGTCTTTAGATTAGACCCGCCTGGGTGTCAGACGCGAGCGCGCACCTTGTACCAACTCTGAAGACCGCCCTTCGCTCCTCGCCCTTGCCCCCGGCGCTTCGCTCCCCGCCCTTCGCTCCCCGCCCTTCGCTCCTCGCCCTTCGCCCTCGCCCCTCGCCCTTCGCCCCTCGCCCTTTCCGACCACCACGCCTACACGAGATCGAGCACTCGTTGCAGCGTCACCGCGGCACGGCTGACGGGCAGATTGCTGATGTAGAAATGCCGCGCCCCCGCCGCGGTCAGCTCGCGAATGGATCGCGCGGCGATCTCCTCGGGCGTCGTGCCGCCCGCGAACTCCGCGGCCAGCGCTTCGACCGGGACGGGCAGGAACTCGCGCAAGGTCTCGAGGGTCTTCCGGTTCGCGGAGCGGTAGTAGAAGATCCCGAACAATCCCGGCAGCGTCAGACTGCGGCGCGACGCTTCCGCCAGGAACCGCTCGACGGCGGGGCGGCTGTGGTGCGACACGATCTGGGTCAGGTAGAACTCCGCGGTGACGCGCGCGTCGAGCAGATGGCCGACCTGGCCGGCGGCATCGGCATGCGGGTTCGCCCAGCCGCCAAGCGTCAGGGCCGATTCGCGGGCGCGCACCATCTCGCGGAGCTGCCACGCGTGCTCCACGCACCGCGCCGGGCCGACGTGCCGATCGCCGCCGAGGATGACCAGCGACTCGAAGCCATGATGCCGCGCGCGATCGGCGTACGCGACGCAGTAGTCCACCGGATGCTTGCAGGTGAGGAACGGCACGACATGCGATCGCGGCACGTCCTGTCCGAGATTGGCCACGAGGTGGCGCAGGTTGTCTTCCTCGCGCAGGCCGACGGCGCTGTCGGTGAGAAACACGAACGTGTCGCGGCGGGTCAGGCCGCGGACGGCGTGGTAGGTGTCGATCCACGCGTCCATGCTCGCGGCCATCGCCAGCTCCGCGCGCGGCGGCCGCAGCTCCGCCGCGACGACGCGCTCGTGCGTCTGCAGCGCCCGCAGCAGCGAGCTGGCCGCGTGACTTTCAGGCCCGGCGTTCGAGGTCTCGACATCCCGCATGTTGGTTCGTGTCCGTTCGCAACCGCCCGCAGTCCTCAATGCGCGGCGGTCCTCCAGGCGCGTCGGCGCGCAACGGTTCGACCGCTCCGCGCGCTCGCGGCCGCAGGCGCCTCAACCAATCAGTATACTAGCTGGTGTCCCTCGACCCCGCCGCACTCGAGCGGTTGCGATTGCTTCCGCGCGTTCCGCTCGCGCTGCCGCCGACGCCGATCGAAGAGATGGCGCGCCTTCGCGCCGCCCTTGGCGCCCGGCCGGCGCTGCTCGTCAAGCGCGACGATGCGATTCCGTTCGGATTTGGCGGCAACAAGGTCCGGAAGCTGGCGCTCGTTGCCGCCGACGCGCAGGCGCGCGGCGCTGACACGCTGATCACCTGCGGCGGCGTACAGTCGAATCACGCACGCGCGACGGCGGCCATGGCGGCGCGACTCGGGATGGCGTGCGTGATCGTCGCGAACGGGCCGCCGCCCGCGAGGCCCACGGCCAACGCGCTGCTCGATCGGCTGCTCGGCGCCGAGGTGCGGTACGTGGCGTCACGCGACGAGCGCGCCACGGGGATGACGGCGGCCGCCGACGAACTGCGCCGCGCCGCGCGATCGCCGTTCATCATTCCGCTCGGCGCCTCGACCGCGCTCGGCGCCGCCGCCTACGCGCAGGCGGTTGGCGAAATGCTCGATCAGATGCCCGCGCCCGACGTCATCGTGCACGCGTCCTCGTCGGGCGGGACGCAGGCAGGGCTGGTCGCCGGCTGCCGGGTACACGGCCTGTCGACGCGCGTCATCGGCGTCAGCGCCGACGACCCCGCGTCCGCGATCGAGAAGGAGGTGCGGCGTCTGCTCGGCGATCTCGAATCGCTGACGGGTTCCGCGCCGGGATCCTTGTCGTCGGGCGTGCTCGACGTCGACGATCGGTTCGTCGGTGAGGGCTACGGCAGGCCGACGCCGGCCTCGGACGAAGCGCTCGTGCTGACCGCCCGCAGCGAAGGGTTTTTTCTCGATCCGACGTATACGGCGAAGGCGATGGCGGGGCTCATCGCCCGCGTTCGCGCGGGCACGCTGGACGGCACGGTGTTGTTCTGGCACACGGGCGGACAGGTCGCGCTGTTCGCGTAACGTGCGCGACGGCTCAGGGCTCACGGCTCACGGCGGCTCAGGGGGACGCTGGCTCACTGGCATGATCACGCTGACATTTCACGGCGCCGCACGCACCGTCACGGGTTCCAAGTACCTGATCGAGTCGAACGGCGCGAAGGTGCTCGTCGACGCCGGACTCTTTCAAGGCCTCAAGGAGCTGCGCGAGCGGAACTGGCAGGACCTGCCGTTCGACGTCTCGACGCTCGATGCGATCGTGCTCACACACGCGCATCTCGATCACTGCGGCTATCTTCCCCGGGTCGTGGCGCAGGGGTTTCGCGGGCGCGTCTTCTGCACGCAGGGGACCAAGGAACTGTGCGGCATCGTGCTGCCGGACGCGGGACGGCTGCAGGAAGAAGATGCCGACTATGCGAACCGCCACGGCTTTTCGAAGCATGCGCCGGCGCTGCCGCTCTACCGTGAGACGGACGCGTTTCGCGCGGTCTCGCAGCTTCAGCCGTGCGGCTACGAGCGGCCGATGCCGGTCGCGCCCGGCGTCGAGGTGGAGTTCATCAACGCCGGGCATCTGCTCGGCTCTTCATACGTCCGGATGCGCGTCGACGGCCGTACGGTCCTGTTCGGCGGCGACCTCGGCCGCTACGACCGGCCGATCCTGCCGGATCCGGCGCCCGCGCCCGAGGCGGACTACCTCCTGGTCGAATCGACGTATGGCGATCGCGTCCACGAACCGGACGATGGCGGCGAGCGGCTGGCGGGCATCGTCACGGCGACCGCCGAGCGCGGCGGCAAGCTGATCATCCCGGCCTTTGCCATCGGCCGCGTCGAAGAAGTGATCTACTGGCTGAAGCGGCTCGAGGCCGAGCGTCGTATTCCAATCGTGCCCGTGTTTCTCGACAGCCCGATGGCCGCCTCGGCGCTGGCCCGCTACACCGCACGCATGCACGAACTCGACCCCGAGCTGCAGCCGGAAGTGACCGACGATACCGCGCCGCACGACGCGACGGCGCACGACCCACAGGCGGTCCGGGCCAGGCACGCCCGGCAGGAGCGCGACATGTGCGTGTTCTGCACCGAGCGCTTCCGGGTGATTGCCACTCCGGAGGAATCGAAGCAGCTCACCGCGTCGCGGGCGCCCGCGATCGTGATCTCGTCGAGCGGCATGGCGGAAGGCGGGCGCGTGCTGCACCACCTCAAGGCGGCGCTGCCCGACGCCCGGAACACGGTGCTGTTCGCCGGGTACCAGGGCGTGGGCACGCGCGGACGCCGGCTGGTCGACGGGGAGAAGCAGGTCAAGATCCACGGCGAATCGGTCGCCGTGGCGGCGACGATTGCGCGCCTCGACTCGATGTCGGCGCATGCCGATGCCGACGAGATCATGCGGTGGCTCCACGGCTTCACCCGGGCGCCGCACCAGACCTTCATCGTGCATGGCGAGCCGGTCGCGCAGGACGCGCTGGCCGCGCGCATCCGGCGGGAACTCGGCTGGCAGCCGCAGGCGCCAGCCCATCGCGACACGGTACAATTCTGATATGCCACGTCCCCTGCTCGTGTACGGTTTCGCGATCGCGGTGGGTTCCGCGGCGCTCCTGGCGCAGGCGCCGGGGGGGACCAGGACGCCCACGTCGCTCGTGGAGCGTGTCGGCGACACCGGGTTCATTCAGCTCCAGGCGCCCGGCTTCGAGACACTGTCGCCGCAGCAGCAGGCGCTTGCCTACTGGCTGACGCAGGCGTCGATTGCGATCGATCCCATCGTCTACGACCAGCTGTCGGCGTACGGGCTACGGGAGAAGCGGCTCCTCGAGGGGATCGTGGCGCGTGGCGCAGAGAAGGTCCCGAAGCCGGTCTTCGCCGCCATCCGTACCTACGCGCTGCTGTTCTGGGCGAACCGCGGCAATCACAACGAGACGACGGCGCAGAAGTTCGTGCCGTCGTTCACCCGCGCGCAGTTCGAGGCGGCGGCGCTTGCCGCGCAGGCGAATGGCGCCTTCGCGTCTCCGTCCGGCGATCTGCCGCCGCTCGCGTCGGCCGCCGACGTGACGCGCGAAGTCGCGGCGCTCGACCGCGCGATCTTCGATCCGGCGTTCGAGCCGATGATCACCGCGAAGACGCCGCCCCCCGGGCAGGACATCCTCCAGGCGAGCTCGAACACGTTCTACCGCGGCGTCACGCTGGCCGACCTGACGTCGTTCCAGGAACATGCGCCGCTCAACTCGCGGGTCGTGAAAACGCCGGACGGCACGCTTCGCGAAGAGGTCTACCGCGCGGGCACGCCCGATGGCAGCGTGCCGCCCGGCCTCTACGCGACGTATTTGAAGAAGGCGATCGCGTGCCTCGAGCAGGCGCGCCCGCTGGCCGATCCGCCGCAGGCGGCCGTGATCGGCCACCTGATTCGCTTCTACCAGACCGGCGATCCGGCCGACTGGCTCGCGTTCGGCGGCGCGTGGGTGCAGAACGACGCGACCGTCGATTTCGCGAACGGCTTCATCGAGGTCTATCGCGACGCGCGCGGCGCCAAGGGAAGCTCGCAGAGTTTCGTCACGGTCACCGACCGGGCGGTCAGCACAGCGATGCGCACACTGGCGGCGAACGCGGCCTACTTCGAGGAGAAGGCGCCGTGGGCGGCGGCCTACAAGAAAACGGATTTTCAGCCGCCCGTGGTCAAAGCGGTTGACGTGCTGATCGAGACCGGCGACTTTCACGTGAACACGGTCGGCGACAACCTGCCGAACGAAAACGAGATTCACGAAAAGTACGGCACCAAGAACTTCCTGCTGCTGGGCAGCAGTCACGCGCTCGGCGCCGCCGGATCCTCGATCGACGAGTTCGCCGCGTCGCCCGAAGAGGCCCGCCGCAACAAGCAGTACAGCGAACAGGCGGAAGACCTGCTGACCGCGATGCACGAGGTCATCGGCCACGGCTCGGGCAGGCTGAGCGCTCGCGTGCAGGGCGGCGCGCAGAAGTACCTGAAGGAGTACTACTCGACGCTCGAAGAGGCGCGCGCCGACCTGATGGGGCTGTGGAACGTCTGGGATCCGAAGCTGAAAGCGCTCGGCCTCGTCGAGAACCAGGAGGAGGTCGCCCGCGCGATGTACGACAACGCGGCGCGCGCGCCGCTCACGCAGCTGCGCCGCATCCCGAAAGGGTCGACGATCGAGGAAGACCACCAGCGCGATCGACAGCTGATCGTCAACTACATCAAGTCGACCACCGGCGGGATCGAGCAGTTCGATCGCGGCGGCAAAACCTACGTCCGCGTCACCGACTACCAGAAGACGCGCGAGGGCGTCGGCAGGCTGCTGGCCGAGTTGATGCGCATCAAGGCGGAAGGGGACTACGGCGCGATCAAAGCGCTGGTCGACGAAAACGGCGTCCACTTCGATCCGAAGCTGCGCGATCAGGTCGTCGCGCGCTACGCGACCTTGAAGCTGCCCGTGTACTGGGCGGGCGTGAATACGAAGCTCACGCCCGCCTTCGACGGCGGCGCGCTGACGTCGGTGAAGATTTCGTATCCCCGCGATGCCGTGGCGCAGTACCTCGAGTACGGCGCGATGTACGATGCGTCG
>JABFWM010000297.1 GCA_013362195.1 Acidobacteriota bacterium | reverse complement strand
GAGCAACTCCGGCGGCATCTGGGACGGCGGCCTGTTGTACACGACCGGGCATCACGCCCGAGAGATTTACGTCCTCGAGCTGCCGCACTCGGGCTCGCAGCTCCGGCTGCGCGCGATCATCCCGTTCGAGAGCGAAGGGCAGGGCATCGCGCTCGATCCCGCGGCGCGCGTGCTCTACTCGATTCAACGCCGCACGCGCGAGGTGCTCGTCTCCGCGCTTCCGTGACGATGATGCTCGCGGCGGCCGCGAGGGCTCGAGAGGCGGACCTGCGCTCGCAAACGGACGGCTCGTCCGCGCATGACCGCTGCGATCGGAAGCGTTCAGGCCACGTCGCTGCCGGCAACGCACTCGTTCTCACCGTCCGCGCTGCGCATGCGAAGCGTAAACGTTGCGCCCTGGCCCGCGACCGGCGGTTCGGCGTGCAGCGTCCCGCCGTGGAGCTGCACGATTCCGCGCGCCACCGCGAGGCCGACGCCGAGTCCCCGGTGCCGGCGTGTATCGCTCGTGTCCGCCTGCCAGAACGCGTCGAACACGTGTGACAACGACGGCGCGTCCAGCCCCGGGCCGCTGTCGGTGACGCGGACGATCACGTCACCGGCTCCCGACTCTTCCTGAACCCGCACGAACCCCTCCGACGGCGTAAACTTCACGGCGTTTCCCAGCAGGTTGCCGAGCACCTGCGCGAGGCGCTCCGGATCGGCCTGCACATACGCGCCGGTGTCCGTGTACGCGACGTCGAGGGTGATGCCCTTCGCGACCGCGTCTGCGCCGACCGAGTCGACGGCGCGCTGGATGACGTCCCGCATCCTCACGGGCCGCAGGCGCACCTGCATCTGGTCGGTCCGGAGGCGCTGCAGGTCGAGCAGATCGTTCACGAGCGCGATCTGCCGCAACACGTTGTGATGAATCACGGCCAGCGCGCGTCGTAGCTTGGCGCCATCCTGGTCGGGGAACAGCTGGAGGAGGCGGACCCACCCGAGCACCACGTTCAGCGGCGTGCGCAGCTCGTGCGAGACGATCGTGAGAAACCGGTCCTTGGCGGCGTTCGCCGTCTCGGCCGCGCTGCGGAGGCGCTGTTCGCTCGCGAGCACCTCCTGCAGTTCCGCCGTTCGGGCCGCGACGCGGGTCTCGAGCGCGACGTTCTGCAGCCGCAGCGTTTCGAACGCTCTATTGACCCCGACATACGCGTCGACGCCGACAACGGCGTAGGCCGCCAGTCTCCAGATGTGCCACAGCCACCACTCGACGTGCCACACCGTCGAGAAGCCAAACAGCAGGGCCGCAACGGCGAGCAGCAGCGCGTGGCTTCCAAAGAAGATGTCGTGGTAGGTGCCCTCGTCCAGGAAGCGCGCGAGAAAAAAGATCGCCGACACGGCGTAGCCCACGCCGCCGATGGCATTGAAGGTCTTCGGCCACGCCGTATATCCGAAGCGCGAAAAGGGGTCCGGGAGCGCCGACGCCGAATTCCACAGCAGGATGACCGCAATGAGACTCAGCGCCGCGGTGAGACCCGCAATCGGTGCGACGTTGCGGAGGAAGCGCCGGTCGGGGGCCAGCCAGACGACCCCGAACAGCAGTCCGCCACCCAGCGTTGCGACATGCCGGGTCCACGACCACGCCGGGCCAACGGGTGTCGCGGCATGCGCCAGGTCGATGATCCCCATCCAGATCAGGCCGGCGATGACACAGGCGATGTGCGCCGGGACACGCTCTCTGACACGCAAATGCATGAGGAGCGCGACGATGAGCGCGATACACCCGCCGCTGCCTTCGAGAAGGGCGTGCAGGGCCGGATTCAGGTAGGCGTCGTCGATGGTCCTGCCCAGGAGAAACGAAAGGGCCGCAGGGACGGCGCCCGCACCGATCACCGCGGCACGTGTCAGCGCGACGCGGCGGCGGTATTCAGGGGAGCTCAGCATTAGGCGCGGGAGAGTGTCCCTTCAGGAGGGGGACAGGTCAAGCCGAAATTTTACTCCTCCGTCGCCGCCGGCGCCGGGCGCAGGAGATCCGCCGTTCGGAACGCTGCTCGTGTCAGAATCGCCCCGTCGGCAAGAGCGAGCCGCATCGGATGACCCCCCGTTCGAACGGCCGCGGACCCGCCGCATCGTGAAATGAGCGAGACCTATCGCGCGGTCGTCATTGCCCTGTCTCTTGCCCTGCTGGCAACGGCCGTCCCCGCCTGCGGCGCGCGAGGCCCCAAAGGCGCCGCTCCCATTCTGCTGTTCACCGGAACCGGAACGTCTCCCGGCGATGTCGCGGCGCTTCGAACCATCCTGAACGGGCAGCACCTGGACTATGCCACCGTGAGCTCCGCGGAGTTGAACGCGATGACCGAAGATGGCATCGGGCGATACCGGTTGCTGATTTTCCCGGGCGGAAATTTCCTGGACATCGGCAACAGCCTGACTCCGGACACGATCGCGAGCCTTCGCAATCGCGTGCAGCGTGGGGTGAACTACCTTGGCGTGTGCGCCGGCGCGTTCCTGGCCGGGAGTTTCCCCAAGCCGTACCAGAGCCTGAATCTCACACAGGGTGTGCAGTTCGGCTTCTATGCCGCGGGTCGAGGCGTGCGGAAGACCGCGGTCGCGATTGCGATCGCTGGTGGACCGACGCTCGATCAGTACTGGGAAGACGGCCCGCAATTGACCGGCTGGGGGGCCGTGGTCGCAAAGTATCCGGATGGAACGCCGGCGGTCGTCCAAGGCGCCTTCGGCAACGGCTGGATCGTCCTCACAGGCGTTCATCCGGAGGCTGCCGAAAGCTGGCGGCGCGGCATGACGTTCAGCACACCCGCCAGCGTGGATCAGGCGTTCGCCGCGACGCTCATCCAGGCGGCACTGCACCGGACATCACTATCCCATTTCTAAAATGACGGGCCGCCGGGCGTGTTCGCCTCGTCAGCCTTCATCAGCGGCGGGGCCGCGCGATCGTCGCAGTCCAGCATCGTGGATGCACGGGCTCTCGCGGCGTGAATTGAGCTGGACCGCCGCCGACGCCCGGATCGTCGCGCCGATAGCGCGCGCGTGTTGGCCAACCGTTGTTCGACTTTGATGCACCATCGCGCGATTCGCTACAGCGCACGCGGCATCCTCTTCTGCGCCATGCGCTGCATCCGCTTCGACT
Source organism: Acidobacteriota bacterium (assembly GCA_013362195.1). GTDB lineage: Bacteria > Acidobacteriota > Vicinamibacteria > Vicinamibacterales > 2-12-FULL-66-21 > QHWT01. Next base: position 1,302 of record JABFWM010000297.1, on the reverse strand, counting down.
TCGTTCAGGAAAGATTGCGCCCGCGTCGGGGGCCCTGACCACCGCTGTTCAACAGCACGCGCGCAGCCGGGACGCGTTCCCCCGAGAGCACCGCACGCACCGCGTCGACGACCACACCCACGACATACGCAACATCGTCGAGATGGTCGAGCGGGACGTTCTCCACGACCCGGATCAGTTCGTGCCCCTTGCGCGTCTCGACGGTGAAGCTTGCGAAGGCCGGCGTGAGCGGAGGTCGCCGGTCCGGAACGGCGGAGACGAGGCGGAGCGAGTGTGAGGTGCCATCCACGACGATAGACGCTCGCTCGATACTGGCCCGCACTTTAGGCGAGAGTTCCAACCCGCGCCTCAGCTAAGACGAACGGCGCCGTGAACGGCGCAGCAGCGGACTGCTTCGCAGCGTTCGCCTCGCAACGCCAGAAAGCAGGTTCGATGCCATCCGGGCACGTCCGTGCGCGGCGTACGACGCTGAGGAGGGGCTCTACCGGTAGTGGGCTCATGGACAGTTCAGGAGTGGAGGCCCGATGGTGCCATAGCGGCCCGGTTGTCACTGTGGTACGGTCGCGCGTTCATCTTGACGGTGCTGGCACGCTGCCGCTCCGCTTGCCGTGGTCTCGTTTCCGGAGGCGACGATGGCCAACGCAGATGCTTCAGAGACGGTTGTGTGGCAACTCAAAGCGAATCGCTCGACCGCGCGCTGCGTCATCGAACGTCTGCCGGCGGGGACCCTGCTGACATTGCTGCACGACGGAGAAGTTGTCTCGCGCGAAACTTTTCCAACGCCCGCGCGGGCGCGCGCCCGCGCGGCGCGCCTGCTCACCGCGCTGCAGATGAAGGGGTGGCGGGTCGATTGCGTCGCCGACGCGCCACCGCCGCCGCCGATGTGAGGCGCCGCTCGCGGCGCAGCCACACGCGGTGCCGTTGGCGGGCACCGACGTGAAGATCGCGCGATGCCTCTTTACGGCGTCACTCCTTGCACAGGCCCTTCGGCGTCCAGTCGTGCGCCATCGTCGTTGCCGGTTTCGACGAGCCGAGCAGGATGAGCACCAGCGAACGCCGGATGTCGGTGCCGGTCGCGGTCAGGTGCATCGGAGGGCCCTCAGGGATGATCACCGGGCGCCCTCCCGCGCGTCCGACGACTTTGCCGTCCGGCGTCTCGAGGCAGGTCTCTCCTGACGCGGTGTACCAGACTTCAGGGCCACCGTGACGATGGGCCGGCGCCGTCATGCCGGGCGTGAAGACCGCTTCCATGTATTGCGCTGAGTACGCGTCCCCCGCGTGAATCGGGATCGGCCCGATTTC
>JABFWM010000391.1 GCA_013362195.1 Acidobacteriota bacterium | reverse complement strand
GTGCGTAGGTGTTATGGCGGCCGAGATGCTGCACGAGGCCGAGCAGCGCGGCCCGGTGCTGGCGGTCGCGACGATCGTCGCGGCCCAGCTCGCGGCGCTCGTCGGCCCGCCGTCGACGCGCGCGAAAGCAGAAGTCGCGGGCTGACCCCCTAGACGATCGTCCGTGCGCGCGAGCGCACGCGGTCGCTGCGCGGTTCCATCGTGCCTTTGAGTGTCTGCGTCTTCTTGTCGCGGACGATCTCGACACTGAACCCGTCGCCGTCGCGCAGCCGGTTGATCGCGAACGTGACGTCGGACGGATCCTTCACCGCCGTTCCGTTGACGGCGGTCACCACGTCACCGGCTTTCAGTCCCGCCTTCGCCGCCGTCGATCCGTCGGCAACCGACCGGACGAGTACGCCCTCCTTCACGCCGAAGTACTCGCCGAGCTGCGGGGTGAGCGATTCGACGGAGAGACCGAGCCGGCCGCCACGCGCGAACACCCCGAAATCGAAGTCCGGCGGGCGGGGCGGCCGCGGGGTCTCCGGCGGCCGTGCCGGTGCCGGGGGCGCGGGCGGGACCCTGCGGGCCCATGACCGGACGCCGTCGGCGAATTCGTCGAAATCGAAGCCTTCAGCCGGGAAGATGCCGGACGATCGTTCGGGAGCGACGGTCAACGTGGTGCGCGAGCCGCTGCGCGTGACCACGGCCGGCACCTTCCGGCCGACCGGCGTCTCCTGCACCAGCCGGGTGAACTGACGGACGCTGCGCACGCGCTCGCCATCGAACTCGGCGATCGTGTCGCCCGGCTTGACGCCCGCCTTTTCCGCGGCGCTTCCGCTCTTCACCTCGTCGACAACCACGCCCGCCGGTTGTTTCGCGTCGTCATTCTCGACGTCATGCACGGTGACACCGATCTGCGCGCCGCCGCCGATGAAATGAAACGCGCCGGCGGCCGGCGCCGAGGCGTTCTCCTGTGCTTTGAGCGCCGGCGTGCGCCACGCGCCGGTTGCACCTGCCGCCGCGCACAACGCGACGAGCGCTGCCGTTTTCCACAGTCGCATGCCTGTAGCCCTCCGTCCTGGTTCTGTGACGTCTGACGCAGCGCTCGTTCAAAAGGTTGTGGTCTCGTCCTTCCCTCAGGTCAGCGCGTCCCCCGCAAGGGACGCGCGCGCGCGCGATCGCGGGATTTCCCGAACGATTCCGCCGGTACACGTTTTGATGCCTCGGCTGTCGGCCGCGCGAAGTCAACGGGATGCGTTAACTCAGGCAGGCGCTGGCATCGCCGCATTCCGTCGCAAGTCAGGCGATTTCGCGCGGTCAACTCCGAACCGCCTTTTGCATCGGCCCGGGTGGAGGGCACTCGAATGATCAGGAAGCTCGCACCGCTCGCGTTCGCCTTCGCGCTGCTCGCCGGATGCGCGTTATCGACGCACCCGAAGATCGCAGACCTGAAGTACAACCCCGGCCGCTATCAGAACCACTCCGTCACGGTCGACGGCGTTGTCACCAGCTCGTGGGGCGTGCCCCTGATGCCCTTGAAGCTGTACAAGGTGGACGACGGAACAGGGGAAGTGACGGTGGTCTCGAACAACGGCCGCGTGCCGACGAGGGGCGCGCACGTGCGCGTCAGAGGCCGCGTCAACCAGTTCGCGACCTTCGGCGGGCAGTCGGTCGGCCTGCACCTGCAGCAGGAGAAGATCTCGTTCCGAGGGCGGTAGCCTACGTTATCCTGACCGCGACCGCGGTCATGTCGTCATTGGGCGGAGCGCCCGCGCGAAACGTCTCGACCGACGCGAAGATGTTCGCGATCACCTCCCGCGGGGCCAGATCGCGCGAGCGTTCCACCACCTCCAGCAGCCGTGCGGCCGTGAACTCCTGGCCGTTCGGATTCATCGCTTCGAACACACCGTCGCTGCAGAACACGAACAGATCGCCGGCGTGGAGCGTGAAGGTCAGCTCGTCGTAGGTGCTGCCCTGAAACGATCCGAGGGGGACGCCGGGGAGCTCGATCTGCGACACGCCGTCGGCGGTCGCGCGGATCGGATACGGCAGACCGGAGTTGGCGATCGTCACCGATCGCCGCTTCAGATCGAAGATCGCGTAGCACAACGTGCAGTAGTACTCCTCGAGCTGCCGCTGATGAAGGATCGTGTTCACGGATGACAGCACGCTGGCGGGTCCGGAACGATCCGGGAGATAGCGGCGCCGGAAGGTGCGGCCGCGCACCAGTTCGGCCGCGAAGACGCTGTAGAGCGCCGCCGGCACGCCCTTCCCCGACACGTCCCCGACCGCGACGACGAGCGTGTTCGCCTCCGGCGCGAGGAAATCGTGAAAGTCGCCGCCAAGCTCGCGGGCCGGCGCAAAGTTCGCCGCCACATCGACGCCCTTCATGCGCTTGGGCAGCCCCACCGGCAGGAGCGCGGCCTGCACGCGCTGCGCGAAGCGGACCTCCTTCTCGAGGCGGACCTCGTTGGCGCGCACCGCTTCGTACAGGCGCGCGTTCTCGATGGCCACGGCGGCCTGGCTCGCCAGCAGGGTGAGGATCTCGACGTCGCGCTTGGTGAACGCGTCGAGCTCCGGGCTCTCCAGATCGAACACGCCGATGCAGCGGTCCTTCAGCAGCATCGGGATCACCAGCTCCGAGCGCACGTCCGGCACGACGGGAATGTAGCGCGGATCCTGCGAGACGTCGGGCACCAGCACCGGCTCCCGGTGCAGCGCCGCGTAGCCGACGAGCCCTTCGCCGAGGCGCACCCGCGGGACCTGTACCTTCTCGCCGTACTGCACGGCGAACTGCATCTCGAGCTCGCCGCGTTCCTCGTTCAGGAGCAGGATGCCGAACGTGCGGTAGTCGATCACGCGGCGCATCAATTGGGCGATGCGCGCGAACAGCTCGTCCAGATCGAGGATGGCGGCGACCTCGCGGCCGATGTCGGCGAGCGTTTCGAAGGCGTCCGCGTCGGTGCGGCTGCGCTCGTAGAGACGCGCGTTCACCAGCGCCACGGCGACGTGCGCGGCAAACTGCCGCAGCAGCGCCATGTCCCCGGCCGAGAACTGATCGCGCTCGTGGCTGAGGACGTTCAAGGCGCCGATCGGCCGCGCCTTGTGCAGCAGCGGCACGACCAGCTCCGAGGCCATGCCCGGCACCATCTCCACGTAGCGCGGATCCGAGGTGACGTCGTTGACGAGCAGCGGCGCCTGACTCGCGACCGCGGCGCCGACCAGCCCGTGATTGAGGCGCACCCGCACCGGCGGCTGATCCTCCGGATAGCCGACCGAGTACGCGACGCGCAGTTCGCTGCGCCGGTCGTCGAGCAGGTACACCGCGAAGGCGTCGAAGGGAATGAGGCGGCGGATCAGCCGCGGGATTTGCGCGAGCAGCTCGTCGAGCTCGAGCACCGACGTGACCTGTCGGCCGAGATCGAAGAGGATCGTGAGGATTTCATGCTCACGGGGGGTGACCGGCGAACCGTTAATCATCAATGACTACGGACAGCGATTATACTGGCAAGTTCATGGGCGACGCCGTGCAGCTGCCGTTGGATTACGCCGCAATCGAGCGGATCCTCCCGCATCGTTATCCGTTCCTGCTCGTCGACCGCATCACCGAGTTCGAACCCGACAAGCGCATCGTCGGCATCAAGAACGTCACGCTCAATGAGCGCTACCTGGCGCATCGCGAAGGAGAGCGGCCGGCGCTGCCGCCGACGATCCTGACCGAAGCGGTCGCGCAGGTCGGCGCGATCATGATCCTCGCGAAGCCGGAGAACCGCGAACGGTTGATCTATTTCATGGGCATCGAGCGCGTGCGATACCGGCGCCCCGTCTATCCGGGCGATGTCGTCGTCATCGAAGCGGTGGTGCGCCGGCTGCGCAGCCGCATGGGCGTCCTGCACGGCGTCGCGCGCGTCGATGGCAAGGTCGCCGTCGAAGGCACCATGACGTTTGCCCTGGGTCCCGCGAGCGGAGGCGAGGCGACGGAGGACGGCGGGCGGAAGGACCACCCGGGACGCACCTAGCGCCGCCGGCCACCGCGTCCGGCGCGCCCTGACCGGCCGCGCGCAGCGGCGGCGCGCTCAGCGGACGCGCACGACCAGCAACACCAACCCGACCTTCATCCCGCGCGATCCCCAGGCCGCCCACTTTGCGTCCGGCTTGAAGTACCGAATCGCGTCGAGGATCGCGGGCGTCAGCACCAGCGCACCGATCGCTGGTTCCTTCCAGCCGATCGCGTCCGCCATGCCGCGCGTGTCACGTTCGTCCGGCCCGGTCCGCGCGAAGGCGGCGCCCGAATAGGCCACCGACGCGAGCACGTTGAACGCGAGCACGCCCTTGAGCAGCGGCGCGTGTTCGCGGCGCAGCTGCGGGCGTTTGCTGAGCAGAATCTCGGTGCCGGCGTGCTGCACCCAGAACCCCGCGGAATCGATGACGAGTTCCTGCCAGGGCGGCAGACCTGACTCG
>JABFWM010000200.1 GCA_013362195.1 Acidobacteriota bacterium | reverse complement strand
ACAACCAGTTCGGGCACGAGCTGCCGTGGTCGACGCGGATGATCGTCGGCCTCTCCCGGATCGTGACGACCTATTTCCTGCTCATCGTTGGCTCCGTCGTGATTGCGGCCGGCACCATCTGGTGGTGGGTGAAACAGCCCGGCCAGCGCCGCCGGCTCGATCGTCTGATGCTGCGGCTGCCGGCGCTCGGTCCGATCGCGCAGAAGTTCTCGACGTCCCAGGCCGCGCGCACGCTCGCGACGCTGCTCGGCGGCGGCATTCCGCTGGTGAACGCGCTCGAGGTCTCCGCGCGCTCGCTCAGTAACCAGTTCATGGCGGGGGAGCTGTTCACGGCCGCGCAGCACGTACGTGAAGGGCGCGCGCTGGCGACCGCGATGCAGGACAGCGGCGCGTTCCCCGACGTCTCGATCAAGATGGTGGAAGTGGGCGAATCCACCGGCGCGCTGCAGGAGATGCTCAACAGCCTCGCCGACTTCTACGACGAGGAGATCGAGACGAACCTCGGCCGGTTCGTGACGATGGTCGAGCCGATCCTGCTGGTGATCATGGGACTGGTGATTGCCGGCCTGCTGCTCGCGCTGTACCTGCCGTTGTTCAACCTGTCGTCGGCTCTCAGTTAGGTCTTCTATGGATGTGAACCTGTACGCCGGTGCGCCTGAGCAGACGGCAGCGGAGCACGCGGAAGAAGTCGCGCAGGCGCGCCGGCTGGCGGACCGCTACCGCCTGCCGTATCTCGACTCCGCGCACTTCAACATCGACCACGATCTGTTTCGATCGATCCCCGCCGAGTTGATGCTGCGCTACGGGTTCGTGCCCTTCCGCCGCGAAGGGCAGGCGCTGGTCATCGTCGTGTCGGATCCGACCGATCTGCCGATGATCGACGAACTGGCGGTGCTGCTCGGGACGCCGATCAAGGTCATGGTCGCGGCACCGTCCGCGATTCAGTCGATCCTGAAGAAGAGCGAGAGCTCGACCCGCGTGCTCGAGGAGGCCACCGAAAGCTTCCAGCTGCAGATCCTTCGCGAAGACGAGCAGGGCGAGGAGCAGCTCACCGTCGAGAAGCTCACCACCGACGCGAGCCCGGTCATTCGCCTGGTCGATACGACGGTCTACACCGCGATCCAGCGGCGCGCGAGCGACATTCACATCGAGACGCAGGACGATGCGGTGTACGTGAAGTACCGCATCGACGGCGTGCTGCAGCCGGCGATGCGTCCGATCGACAAGCGCTTCCACAGCACGATCATCTCGCGCGTGAAGGTCATGGCGGAGCTGGACATCGCCGAGAAGCGCGTGCCGCAGGACGGCCGCTTCAAGCTGCGGCTGCCCGGCAAGACCATCGACTTCCGCGTCTCGGTCATGCCGAGCGTCCACGGCGAGGACGCGGTCATCCGCATCCTCGACAAGGAGTCGATCAGCGAGCAGTTCACGGAACTGCGGCTCGACATCCTCGGTTTCCCGGACGACGAGTTGAAGCGGTTCCGCAAGTACATCCGCGAGCCGTACGGGATGGTGCTCGTCACGGGCCCCACCGGCAGCGGCAAGACGACCACGCTCTACGCGGCGCTGTCGGAGATCAAGACCGTCGAAGACAAGATCATCACGATCGAGGACCCGGTCGAATATCAGCTGCGCGGCATCACCCAGATTCCAATCAACGAGAAGAAGGGGCTGACGTTCGCGCGCGGTCTGCGCTCGATCCTCCGCCACGATCCCGACAAGATCATGGTCGGCGAGATCCGCGACAACGAGACCGCCCAGATCGCGATCAACTCGGCGCTGACCGGACACCTCGTCTTCACCACCGTGCACGCCAACAACGTCGTCGACGTGCTGGGGCGCTTCCTGAACATGGGCGTCGAGGCCTACCAGTTCGTCTCGGCGCTGAACTGCGTGCTGGCGCAGCGGCTCGTCCGCAACATCTGCGTGCACTGCAAGCGCCCGGCGCATGTCACGCGCGATCAGTTGATCGAGTCGGCCATGGACCCCTCGCTGGCCGACCGCGGGTTGTTCTTCGAAGGGGCGGGCTGCATCGAGTGCGGCGGCACCGGCTACAAGGGCCGCACGGCCATATGCGAGCTGCTCGATCTGACCGATAACATTCGTGAGATCATTCTGGCCCGTCGTCCGACGTCGGAAGTGAAGAAGGCCGCCCGCGAAGAGGGCATGAAGTCGCTGCGCGAATCGGCGGTCGAACGGGTACTGGCGGGGATTACCACGCTCCGCGAGGTCAACAAGGTGACGTTCGTCGAATGAAGTGGCCCGGGATTCTCTCCAGTGCGCCTCCGGCAGTGGGGGTCGAAATCGCGTCGGATCGCGTGACCGGTGTCGCCCTCTCCGGGTCCCAGGCGGCGTGGACGGTGGCGTCGCACGCGTCCGAGCGGCTGCCCGCCGGCGCGGTCACGCCGGCGCTGAACGCGGCCAACATCCACGACGATCGCGTGGTCGCCGGCGCCCTCCGATCGCTGTTCGACAAGATGAGCGTGCGGCCGCGGCGCGTGGCGCTGGTGATCCCCGACACGGCGGCGAAGGTGTCGCTGGTGCGGTTCGAGAAGGTCCCGGCCGGCGCGGCGGACCTGGATCAACTGATTCGCTGGCAGGTCCGGAAGGCGGCGCCGTTCAAGGCGGAAGAGGCGCAGATCTCGTGGGTCCCGGCCGCGGCGCTGCCCGACGGCGGACGCGAGTTCCTGGTGACCACGGCGCGGCGCGACCTCATCGAGCAGTACGAGCGCGTCTGCAGCGCCGCCGGCGCGCACGCGGGCGTGGTGGACCTGGCGTCGCTGAATTTGATTAACGCGGCGCTCGCCTCCGCCGCGCAGGCGGCCGCGGGTGACTGGCTGATCGTCAACGTCGCGCAGGACTACGCCACGCTCGTGATCGTGCGCGGCAAGGAGGTCATCTTCTTCCGCACGCGGCACCTCGAGGCCGACGGAGACCTTGCCGATCTGGTGCACCAGACCGCGATGTATCACGAGGATCGGCTTGCTGGCGGCCGCTTCGCGCGGGTGGTGCTGTCGGGTGCGTCGGCGCGCGGCCTCGACGTCGGCGAACGGGTCCGCCGCGGCCTCGAAGAGCGGCTGGGCAGCCGCGTCGAGGCGCTCGACTTCCGCGGCTCCGCCACGATGCGCGATCGCATCGGCGCCGGAGCGGAACTGCTGGATACGCTCGCGCCCGCGGTCGGTGTGGTGCTGAGAGAGCGGGTCGCGTAGTGCTGCGCACGAACCTTTCGACACGTCCGTTCTACAACGAGCGCGGCGTGCACGTCGTCCTGGCGCTGCTTGCCGTGCTGGTGATCGCGCTCACGGCGTGGCAGATTGCGCGCGTGGTGCGCCTTTCGACATACAAAACGGAGTTGAACGCGGTGGTGCGCCGCGACCGCGCGGAGGCGGAGAAGCTGACCCGGGAAGCGGGGGAGATCCGCCGCGGCATGAACCAGCAGGAGCTGGCCACCGTGTCGGCGGCGGCCGCGGAAGCGAACGATTTGATCGAGCAGCGGTCGTTCACGTGGACGGCGCTGTTCAACCAGCTCGAAGCCACGCTGCCCGAGGACGTGATGCTGACGTCCGTGCGTCCGACGTTCAAGGAAGGGCACACCATCATCTCGTTCGAGCTGCAGGGGCGCCGGACCGAGGACGTCGACACGTTCATGGATCATCTCGAAGCGACCGGCCAGTTCCATGACGTCCGCTGGGCCCAGGAGACGATCACCGAAACCGGGCTGCACCGCCTCACGATGCAGGCGGAATATACGCCGTCGGCGCCGGCGCTGCGCCCGGCGGCGGCGCAGGAGTCCGCGAAGCCCGCGCAACCTCCCGCCGGAGTGAAGCGATGACGCCCGTCCGACGCATTCTTGCGGACAAGCGGCGGCTCATCGTCCCGCTGGTGATCGCGGCGATCGCCTGCGCGCTGCTCTACGTTGTCGTTGTCTTTCCGCTCGGCCGCCAGGTGGCCAGCGCCGAGCAGCAGGAGCAACAGGCGCGCGCGGATCTCGTGCGCGCGCGCCAGGAGCATCAGGCGGCCAGAGCGCTCGTCCAGGGCAAGCAGCTCGCCGACGCGTCGCTGCGGAAGTTCTACAAAGAGGTGCTGCCCTTCGATGCGAGCGATGCGCGCCGTCTGACCTACTTGAAGCTGTCGCAGCTCGCCCGCGCAGCGAACGTCCGGCTGGAGAGCGGACAGAACACGTACTCGCGCGAGAAGAAGAGCCACCTCGCGAAGGTCACGACGACGTATACGTTGTCGGGCGAGTATCGCGACGTGCGCAAGTTCATTTACGCGCTGGAAACGGCGCCGGAATTCATGGTGCTCGAAAACATCGGGCTCTCGAGCGCGGAGCAGCAGGCCCGCAGCGGCCTCGCCGTGAAGCTCGACGTCGCAACCTATTACCACGTGGCCAATGTCGACTGAGGCGCCGCCGCCGGCGGCTTCGCAGCGCCCGCGGCCGTTGT
>JABFWM010000585.1 GCA_013362195.1 Acidobacteriota bacterium | reverse complement strand
CGCGGCGCCACGAGTGCGCGCTGGCGCCGAGGCGCAGGCAGAGACGGCAACCGCGACGGCCACGATTGCCGCACCCGCGCAGAGACGAGGCCCCATCGACGTCAGTGGTTGAAGAGAAATTCTTTGCCGGTCAGGACGGCCCACGCGAGATCCTCGAGCACTTGACGCCGTGGCGGGACGGCCCGCCGGGCCGGGCGTTCGGCCTGGTCTTCACCGAGATCGTGCGAGACCTCGAGGACCGACGCGTCCTTCATGCGGGCGAGCGATTCGTCCATCGCGCGGCTCAGCACGCGCACTTCTTCGGCGGTGGGATGGCGGCTGAGCGCGGCGAGATACAGCCGCTCGATCGCGGTCCTGTCGTCGGCGTTCTCGGCCAGGAGCCGCTGCACGAGCCCGCGCGAGTCGGCGAGCTTCGTGTTGATGGTGTCGCCGTTGATGACGTGCAGGGCCTGCGTGACGCTCGGCTCCTGCTGCCGCTCCGAATCCGCGGCGGTGACGCGCGGCGGACGCCCGAACGCCGTGAGGAAGTAGGAATCGACGGTCGCGTCGGGCAGCTGCAGCGCGCGCCGGCCCGGGTAGCCCGGGAAGGCTTCCCGCACACCGGTGACCTGCCCGATGGCGTCGAGGATCACTTCCGCGGGCAGCCGCCGCGCGTTGTAGTGCGAGTGATAAACGAGATCGGCGGCGTTGGTTTCGGTCGGCACTGACGTCAACTGGTAGGCCGCGGAATTCATGATCGTCCGCGCGAGGTGCCGCACGTCGAACCTGTGGGAGACGAAGTCCTGCGTCAGCGCGGCGAGCAGCGCGGGGTTCGACGGCGGATTGGCGTCGCGGATATCGTCGACGGCCTCGACGAGGCCACGCCCCATGAAGTTCTTCCACACGCGATTGACGAGCGTGCGCGCGAAGAACGGGTTCTCGGGCGCGACCAGCCAGTCGGCAAACACCTGCCGGCGATCGACGTCGGCGTCGAGCGCGATCGCCTGCGCGTCGAGCGGCCGCGGCGGCAGCGGCACGTTCATCCGGGGATGGTTGATCTCGCCGCTGTGCGCCGGATACACGATGATGTCGCCGCGATCCAATCCGTTCTTGACGGCCACCCGCGAGAACAGATTGGCCATCTGGTAGTAGTCCTTCTGCGTCCAGCGTTCGAGCGGATGGTTGTGGCACCGCGCGCACGTGATCGAGAAGCCCATGAACGTCAGCGCGACGTTCTCGGTGACGTCGATGGGGTTCTTGTGCAGCACGTAATAGTTCGCCGCGCCGTTGGTCAGCGTGTTGCCGGAGGCGGTCAGGAGCTCGTGCGCCATCCGGTCCCACGGTTTGTTGGCGGCCACGCTGTCGCGGATCCAGTTGTAGTACGCCCACATCGCGTTCGACTGCAGCGTACGGCTCGAGACGAGCAGCAGGTCGGACCACTTGTAGGTCCAGTAGTCGACGAACTCCGGACGCGCGATCAGCGCGTCGATCAGCCGGGCGCGCTTGTCGGGACGCGTGTCCGCGAGAAAGGCGGTGACCTCCTCCGGCTCCGGCAGGATGCCTGCCGCATCGAGATACACGCGGCGGATGAACTCGCTGTCGGACGACAGCGGCGACGGCTCGATGTTGAGCTCCTGCAGCTTCGCGAGGACCAGATCGTCGATGAAGTTCGCACGCGGCGCGCGCGCGTAGACCTCCGCCTCGATGTGGCCCGGAAATGGCGACGCGATGCGGGCCGTCACGATCCGGCTGAGGTAGGTGACCGAGACCGCGGCCTCGCCCCGGCCATTCACGGTGACGGTGCCGTCCTCTTCAACCGACGCGACCGCGCCGTCGTTGCTGGCGAACCTCGCCCATCGCGTGACGTCCTCGGCGTGGCCGTCGGAGAAGTGCGCGCGCACGACCAGCGGCTGCACGTCTTTCGGCGCGAGCCGGGCCGATCCCGGAAACACCTCCAGCCGCGTCATCGCCGGATCCGAGTCGGACGGGGCCGGCACACCGGCCGCAATCCACTGCGCGATGACCCGGTACTCGGGGGAATCCGGGGCGAATCGCCGGCCGCCGCCGTGCGAGACGGCCTGGGTCGGTTTGAGCAGCATCAGGCTGCGCGCGGGCTCGACCCGGTTGACCCGGCGCGCCGTTGCTTGCCGCGTCAGCGTGAGATAGTCGGCCTCCGGATCGTAGCCGCGCAGCGTCAGCTTGAAGCCGTTCTTTCCGGACGCGGCGCCATGGCACGGACCGGAATTGCAGCCGGCGCGCGTCAGCACCGGGATCACGTGGTTGCGGAACGAGAGCGGATACGGCGCGACGGCGCGCTCCACTTCGACGATGGTGCTCACGGTCTGCCCGCCGTCGCGCGCCGTGACGATGGCGCGCCCGTCGGCAACGGCGGTGACGACGCCCTTGTCGTCCACCGTGGCGACGTTCGGGTTCGACGAGGAGAAGGTGCACGCCGATGTGCGATGGCCGACTGCCGCGCCGCGCGGATCGAGCGCTTCGACGAGCAGCTGCTGGTGGCTGCCCTGCCCGCGCAACACGACGCGGTCGGGCAGGATGGTCAGCGAACCCGCGGGGTCGGCGTCGCGGGCGTGCAGAGCGATCGCGCCCGCCCACACGAGAGCCGCAAAGACGACGAGCGTGAGCGAGCGTCTGCTGATCTTCGTCCGTGTCACTCCGTGTCCATCCGTGGTGGGCATACGTCGCCTGCGCCGTGGTTCAGAACAGCTCGCGGATCGGCGGGTGGCCGTAGTCGACGACCGGCACCGGACGGTTCGCGGCGGCAATGAGCGGCGTCTCGACGTCGATGCCGAGGGCCTTGTAGATCGTGGCCGCCACGTCCTGCGGCGGAATCGGGCGGTCCTTCGGATAGCCGCCGATCTCGTCGGACGATCCGATCACCTGCCCGCCTTTGATGCCGCCTCCCCCCATCAGGATCGTCCAGCAGTTCGTCCAGTGATCGCGGCCGCCGGCAGGATTCACCTTCGGCGTGCGGCCGAACTCGCCCATCGCCAGCACCAGCGTGTCGTTCAGGAGGCCGCGGTCGTGCAGATCCTCGAGCAGCGAGCTGTAGGCGTTGTCGAACATCGGTCCGATCAGATCGCGATAACAACTGATCGGACTGAACGGCGCCGAGCCGTGGATGTCCCACGTGATCTCGTTGAACACCGTCTCGAACATGTTGACGGTGACGAAGCGCACGCCGCGCTCGACCATGCGCCGCGCCAGCAGACAGCTCATGCCGAACCGGTTGCGGCCGTAGCGATCCTTCGTTTTCTGGTCCTCGGTCGAGAGATCGAAGGCGTCGCGCGCGGTCTGCGACGACATCATGCGGTAGGCGGACTCGAAGTTGCTGTCGAGCAGCCGCGCGTCGGGAATCGATTCGAGATGCGACACCGCGTTGTCGACGAGCTTCCGCATCGACGCGCGCCCGTCGACGCGGATCGGCGGCAGATAGTCGGGCGACAGCAGGTCGGGCACCTGGAAGTCGGGCGCGGACGGGTCCGCATTCAGCACGAACGGGTCGAACGTTTTCCCGAGAAACCCGGCGTTCTGCCCGTGCGGGAGATTGCCGCCAGTGTTGCCGATCGGGCGCGGCAGCAGGACGTGCGCGGGCGCATCGCCTTTCGGGCCCTTCAGCTTGCTCACGACGCAGCCGATGTGCGGCTGCTCGTTGCCGAACTGGAAGAACCGTCCCGTCTGCATGTACTGGTGCCCGACGTCGTGCACGCCGGCGCCGGTGTGATACACGGAACGCAGCAGCGCGTATTTGTCGGCGTGCCTGGCCATCCGCGGGAAGATTTCGCTGACCTGAATGCCGGCGACGTTGGTGGGGATGGGTTTATAGGGCCCGCGGATCTCAGCCGGTGCGTCGGGCTTCATGTCCCACGTGTCGAGGTGGCTGGGACCGCCGACCAGCATCAGCATGATGCAGTTGACGTCGCGCGACGTGTCTACGCGTCCGGCGGCCTTGAGCGCCACCCAATCCTGAAGCGTCAAGCCCAGCAGGGCCAGCGAGCCGGCGTGGAGGAAGTCGCGCCGCCGCAGGCCATCGCAGAAATGTACGCTCTTTTCTGCGTCGAATCGGAACATGGATCCTCCGAAGGTGCGCCGAACCTGCATACCATACCGCAAGGCGCCGGTTTTTCGCGACTGCGCGGCTGCCGATCGAAATTCCCGGCGCACGCCTCGCGGGAATAGCCCGCGCGTCGTTCGCCGGACTATTATCGCGCGATGCAGTATCGAACGTTTGGACGCACAGGGTGGCAGGTGTCCGAGATCGGCTACGGCATGTGGGGCATGGCGGGGTGGACCGGCTCGGTTGACGAGGAGTCGGAGCGCTCGCTCGATCGCGCGGTGGAGTTGGGGTGCAACTTCTTCGACACCGCGTGGGCCTACGGCGATGGACGCAGCGAGCAGCTGCTCGGACGGTTGCTGAAGCGGCACCCGGATACGCGTCTCTACATCGCCACG
>JABFWM010000456.1 GCA_013362195.1 Acidobacteriota bacterium | reverse complement strand
GCTCTTCCAGTTCGGGCTGCTCGATCAGGGGTGGTGGCCCGACGGGTTGTACACCGCGCCAACCGACGAGGCGCTGGCCTTCGACATCCAGAAGACGAAGGACCTCGGGTTCAACGTCATTCGCAAGCACGTGAAGGTGGAGCCCGCGCGCTGGTACTACCACGCGGATCGGCTCGGCATGCTGGTGTGGCAGGACATGCCGAGCGGCAACAACAAGGGCGCCGACGCGGAGGCGAACTTCAAGCGCGAGCTGCAGGACGTCATCGACACGCTGCGCAACCATCCCTCGATCGTGATGTGGGTGCCGTTCAACGAAGGCTGGGGACAGCACAAGACGCCCGACTACGTGTCGTGGTTGAAGGCCTACGACACGACGCGCCTGGTGAACAACACGAGCGGATGGACGGACGCGAAGGTCGGCGACGTCGCCGACCTGCACGCCTATCCCGGCCCGGCGATGCCGCCCGTCGAAAAAGAGCGCGCCGCGATGCTCGGCGAATTCGGCGGCCTCGGCCTGCCGATCGAGACGCACACCTGGGTCGACAAAGGGAACTGGGGCTATCGCAGCTACTCGACCCTCGACGAACTGAACGCGGCGTTCCGCGATCTGCTGACGCAGCTCCGCCTGCACATCGGCGACGGCCTCGCCTCGGCGATCTACACGCAGACCACTGACGTGGAGGTCGAGGTCAATGGCGTCATGACCTACGATCGCGCCGTCACCAAGCTCTCGCCGGACACCGTGGCCGCCATTCGTCGCGTCTACGCTCCGCCGCCAACGATTCGCCACGTGGTCACGGCCTCGGACCGCACGCCCGCGACCTGGCGGTACACGACGACGCAGCCGTCGGGCAACTGGTTCGACGCGAGCTTCGACGACGCCGCCTGGACGGCCGGCACGAGCGGATTCGGTGCCACCGGGACGCGCTTCGCAAACGTCGGCACGCCCTGGACGTCATCCGACATCTGGCTGCGACGTGCCGTGGACGTTGCCGCCGTGCCTGACGCGCCGTACCTGCGCGTCTTCCATGACGACGACGCGCAGGTGTATGTGAACGGAACGCTCGTCGCCCAGCTTGCGGGTGCGAACGCGGGCTTCGCGTATGTGCCGCTGACTGGCGCGGCGCGCACCGCGCTGCAGCCCGGGAAGAACGTGATCGCCGTGCACGCGCACCAGACCCGCGGCGGACAGTTCATCGACGTCGGACTGGCGGACGTCACTGAGCGAAGCAGGTAGCGCTTCACTAATGTAGGGCGGGTCTTTAGACCCGCCGCTCGAGCCGAATCTTCAGATCCGCCGCTCCATCCGAATCTTGAAACCGGCCGCTCGAGCCGGGCCTGAAGACGCGGCCTACAGACGCATATGACATCCGCGACCAATCGACGCTTGTTTCTCAAACGTGCTCTCGCGCTGCCGGAGGCCATCGCGTCACCGTGATCTACCTCACCCGCGGCGAGCGCGGCATCCCCGGAAAGTCTCTGGACGAAGCGGCCGCGATCCGTACGGCCGAAGCCGAAGCCGCGTGTCGCATCCTTGGCGCGAAGCCGGTGTTCGCCGGTCAGATCGATGGCGCCACCGAAGTCACGCGCGAGCGGGTCGATGCCATGGGTGCGCTCCTCGACGCGGAAGCTCCCGACGTCGTCTTCACCCATTGGCCGATCGACACCCACATGGATCACGAGGTCGCCAGCCTCCTGACCATCCGCGCCTACGTCGCGCGCCAGCGGCGCTTTCCCGTCTACTTCTTCGAAGTGAACGCGGGCGCGCAGACGATGGGGTTCGCGCCGGCGCAGTACGTCGACATTACCAGGGTGCGTGACAAGAAGACGTCGGCGCTGTTCGCGCACAAGAGCCAGGGCGGCGAACATATCTACCGCGAGCATCACCAGGTGATGGAGACGTGGCGCGGCCGCGAGGCGCGCGTCACGGCCGCCGAAGCCTTCGTGCTCCTGCCATCCGCGCGCGGCGCCGGCCGTTTACCGGGCGCCTGAGGCGCGCGTCCGCCCGCCCGTCCAGCCCGTCCGTCGGTCGGCGGCGCCAGTACATCCGCTGTCACCTTTTGCCTCGACGGCGCTCCTTTAAGCGGAGCGTGAGTGACGCATTCGCCAAGGAGGCAGCAATGAGAAATGGTCCCCGGCTTCTGCTCGCGATGATTCTGGCGGTATTCGCGAGCACGCTTGCCGTTCGCGCGCGTTCGGGCGGTGCGCACGACGGACCCGTTGCAGCGGAGGCGCCGCGGGCTGCCGCGACGGCAGTCAGCCCGCAGGAAGACTTCGGCTGTCCGCCGGGAATGCCACCCGGCAATTCACCGGGTCCCGCGTTCGTTCCGACGCAAGACTGCAGCGGCTGGGTCCCGAGGGACCACCCGTTCGCGCACCGGCCGGCCGGCGCGCCGCCGCCGGCACCCGCGCCCGCGCCGCCCGGGATTGGAGGCTGTCCTGCCGGTCAGCCGCCGCCGCCGAAACCGTCTCCCGATTTCGTCCCGACCACCAATTGCCTCGGCTGGGTGCCGCGCAATCATCCGCTCGCGATGACCCCTGACACGATCATCGCCAATCAGAAGAATCGGTTGTTCGCCGACGGCCGCCAGATTTTCCGGTTCGATACCTTCGGCGACCAGGCATTCTGGGGCGACCAGCTGAAGCTGCATCTGGCGATTGCCGGTGCGGCAAACGGCGGCATTGGCCCGGGCCTCTCGCCGAAGCAGGCGCTCGCGCTCGGGTTGAAAGTCGATGCGGCTGCGGTACCGCCACCCGTGGCCGCGGCGCTGCTCGCCGGCCGCGTCAATCTGGACGATCCGGCGAACACGATTGCGCTGCTGAAGGCGAATGCGGTCGTCGGCGTCACCGTCTTCACCAATGGAAGCGGCGGCGTCGTGTCGATGGGCATCCAATGCGCGCTCTGCCACTCGACAGTGGACGACTCGTTCGCCCCCGGGATCGGCCAGCGCCTCGACGGTTGGGCGAATCGCGACCTTGACGTCGGCGCGATCGTCGCGCTGGCGCCCAACCTGCAGCCGCTGGTGGATCTGCTCCAGCTGCCGGACGCGACGATTCGGACCGTGCTGCGAAGCTGGGGCCCCGGAAAGTTCGATGCCGAACTGATTCTCGACGGCAAGGCGGTGAACCCGCAGCAAATCAGCCACGGCGTGGTGACGGGGACCAACGTGCCGGCCGCGACGCTGATTCCACCCGCCTTCGGCCTGGCGGGCATGAACCTGCACACGTGGACGGGATGGGGAGCGTTGCCGCACTGGAACGCCTTCGTCGCGAATCTCGAGATGCACGGCGTCGGGAACTTCTTCGACCCGCGGCTCAACGATCCGGTGCAGTTCCCGATCGCGGCGCGGGCCGGTCTCGGCAACGTGCGGCACGACGACGATCTGATCACGCCGAAGCTCGGGGCGCTGCAGTTCTATCAGCTCAGCATTCCCGCCCCGACGCCGCCTGCCGGCAGCTTCGATCCCGCCGCGGCGGCGCGCGGTGACGAGGTGTTCGAGGGCGCGGGCAAATGTGCCGCCTGCCATATCGAGCCGCCGGGCAGCGAGCCGGGATGGAACATGCACACGGGCGCCGAGATTGGGATCGACAACTTCCAGGCTGACCGCGCGCCCGACCATCGCTACCGGACGAGCCCGCTGAAGGGGCTGTTCTCGCACCAGAAAGGCGGCTTCTTTCACGACGGCCGGTTCCCCACGCTGCTGGCGGTCGTGCAGCATTACAACGCCGCGCTGGGCCTGAACCTGACCGCGCAGCAGATGGCCGATCTCGTCGAGTACCTGAAATCGCTGTAGGAGGACGCCGCAGGTCCGGTGTAGGGTAAGGGTACGGCCTGGTTCCGAAATGGCCGTTCGACATTACACTCTGCACGTGCCGTTTGCCCGGATCAGACGATTCGCCCTTCCCGCACTGGCCTGCGTCGTATGGACGTCGGCGCTGGTGCACGCGACCACCGGAGCGCCGCCGCCGCAAACGCGGCGCGCGGCGCCGCTCGTCGATTTCGATCGGCAGGTGCGGCCGATCATCGAGGAGCGATGCCTCGAATGCCACAGCGCCGAGAAGCGCAAAGGCGGCCTGTCGCTCGCGACGTATGCCGATGCGCTCGACGGCGGACGCAACGGCGCCGCGATCAGACCCGGCGCCAGCGCGCGAAGCCTGATCCTGCAGCGCATCCTCGGGCGGGTCGAGCCGCAGATGCCGAAGGACGAGGATCCGCTGCCGCCCGAGGAAATCGCCGTGATCCGCCGGTGGATTGACGAGGGCGCCCGCGAGACGCCGGCCTCGCCGCCCGCGCCGCCGCCGTGGGAAGCGCCGCTGGGACTCACCCGCGGCGCCGTGCCGCCGGTCACGTGGGCGGCATGGTCCTCCCCGGTGGATCGCTTCGTCGCCGCGCGCCTGGCCACGCAGGGGCAGGACGATCCCGCGCTCGTCGGCGACGCGCTGTTTGCCCGCCGCGCCTATCTCGATCTCTGGGGACTGCTGCCGCCGCCCGACGCGTTGCAGGCGTTTGTGAAAGACCCGGCGCCCGACAAGCGTGAGCGGCTGCTGACGACGCTGCTCGCCGACAACCAGCGCTACGCCGAACACTGGATGTCGTTCTGGAACGATCTGCTGCGCAACGAAGACGGCGTCACCTACTATTCGGAGACGGCCAGCCGCAAGAGCATCACGACCTGGCTGAAGGCGGCGCTCGAATCGAACCTTCCCTACGACCGCTTCGTCGCGAAGCTGCTGAACCCGCAGTCGCCCGGCGATCCCGACGGGTTCCTCATCGGCGTCAACTGGCGCGGCGAGACCAGCGCCGCGGTGACGCCGTGGATGCAGGCGTCGCAGAACTCCGCGCAGATTTTTCTCGGCGTCAACTTGAAGTGCAATGCGTGCCACGACAGCTTCGTCAGCCACTGGAAGCTGAAAGACGCGTACGCGCTCGCGAGCTACTTCTCGCCCGAGGCCAGGCTGCAGTTGTTCCGCTGCGATCGTGCGCTCGATCAGTACGCGGAACCCGGGTTCCTGTATCCGCAGTTGAGCCGCGTCCCCTCGTCCGCCTCGCTCGAGGCGCGGCGCGCGACCGCCGCGGCGATCTTCACCGACGCGCGCAACGGCCGTCTCGCGCGCACGCTGGTGAACCGCCTCTGGCAGCGGCTCCTCGGCTACGGCATCGTCGCCAATGTCGACGAGATGGACGGCAAGCCGTGGGACCCGGGGCTGCTCGACTGGCTGGCGGCGGACTTCGCCGATCACGGGTACGACGTCAAGCACGCGATGCTGACGATCATGTCGTCGCGCGCCTACCAACTGCCCGCCGTCGCGCGCACAGGCGAGCTGCCGGCGCCGCGGGATTATCGCTTCATGGGGCCGGAGGTGCGACGGCTGTCGGCGGAGCAGTTCGCGGACGCGCTCGGCGCGCTCACCGGCGAGTGGAGCGTCGCGCAGCAGGGAGACGCCCCCGGCGCTTACGCGCGCGAGTTTCGCGTGGGCGCGACCAACCTGACCCGGGCGCTCGGGCGGCCGATTCGCGATCAGGTCACGTCGACGCGCGTCACGCAGTCGACGACGCTGCAGGAGCTCGAGCTGGTGAACGGCGTCACCCTGACCACGTGGCTGTCGCACGGCGCACGGCGGATGCTCGGCGAATGGAAGCCGGCGCCCGCCAGCGTGTTCACCAAGTCGGTCGCCGGACGCTTTGCGTCGACGGCAGCGTTCGACCTCGACGTCTCGAAGGCGTCGAAACTGTGGTTCATCGTCGAGGAGAACGGATCGTCGGCGCCCGAGCGGATTCAGGCGGCGTGGGCCGATGTCGAGTTGATCGGGCCCGCGGGGACGACGCCGGTGTCGTCGTTGAAGCCGGTCGAAGCGGCCGGCCTGCGCGCCGGCCAGGGACCAATCGCGCTCGCCGCGGCGAAGGAGCCGCTCGCGGGCGGCGGCATCCGCGTGAACACACCGTCGCGCCTCGTTTACGATATCGCCGGCCAGGGCTTCACGCGGCTGCGCGGCACGGTCGGGATCGAGAACACGGACGTGGGCGCCACCCTGCAGCCGCAGATTCGCTTTTTCATTTTCGATGCCGAGCCCGACATGGAGCGGCTGATCCCGCCGACGCCCGGCTCGCCGCTGGCGCAGCCGCCGCAGCTGAAGGACGCGTCCGCGCTCGTCGATCGCGTGTTCTGGTATGCGTTGTCGCGCGCGCCATCCGCGGAGGAACGCCGGATCGCCGAAGAGGCCGTCACGGGTCCGGGCGGACAGCTCTCGGCGGCCGGCCTCGCGGACCTGTTGTGGGCGGTGGTGATGAAGCCGGAATTTCAGTTGATTTATTGACCGCCGTTCACTCGGTCGCGTCCGCCTTCGGGCGGAAGATGATGCCGTCGTCGATCCGTTAACCCCGTCGCTTCCGCCTTCACGCGGAAGGTCACGAACATGACTGAAGAAGATCGCATCGCCACACGCGTCACCCGCCGCGGGTTCATGGGTACGACCGCGGCCGCCACGCTCGCCGCGCTCGTCGGGCGCGAGCCGGAGATCGTCCGCGCCGCGCAGCGCGCGGCGACTGCCGACGCCATCATCGTGCTGTGGATGGCCGGTGGCATGGCGCAGACCGAAACCTTCGACCCGAAGAAGTACACGCCGTTCGCCCCCGGCGTTCCCGTCGCGCAAGTACTCAGCACGTTCCCGACGATCGACACCGCGGTCGATCACATCAAGTTCACCGAGGGGCTCGAGCGCATCGCGCGCGTCATGGATCGCGGGACGCTGATCCGCTCGTTCAACGCCGCCGATCTCGGCTTCATCCTGCATTCGCGTCATCAGTACCACTGGCACACCGGCTACATCCCGCCGCAGCCGATGGCCATGCCGCACCTCGGGGCGGTGGTCTCGAAGACGCTCGGGCCGAAGAATCCGACGATGCCGGCGTTCGTGGCGATTGGCCAGAACCTGGAGATTGGCGGCGAGAGCGCGGCGGTCAAGGCGTTCCACACGGCCGGCTTCCTCGGCGCGGAGCACGGGCCGTTCCTCATCACCAACCCGCTCGACGCGGCGTCGAGCGTGCGCCCGCTCAAAGAGCTCGGCGAATCGCGGTTTACCAGCCGTCGCCAGCTGTTCGAGAAGCTGCTCGCGCAGGAGCCGGTCTATCAGTACGCGGGTGACTTTCAGCGCGAGTCGCTGGTGCGCTCGCTCGATGCGGCGGATCGCCTGCTGCGCTCGTCGTCGGCCCGGGCGTTCGACCTGTCGCTCGAGCCGAAGGAGACGTTCGACGTCTACAACACCGGTCGCTTCGGCCAGGGCTGCCTGCTGGCGCGGCGGCTCGTCGAAGCGGGCGCGCGCTACGTCGAGGTCACGACGGAGTACATTCCGTTCCTCTTCTGGGACACGCACGAGAACGGCCACGAGCGCGCCGAGATCATGAAGCGGCAGATCGACGCGCCGATCGCGCAGCTGATCCGGGATCTGGAGGAGCGCGGGCTGCTGGACCGGACGCTCGTCGTGCTGGCGAGCGAGTTCGGGCGCGACGCGATCACCGAGGGCAAGGTCGGCAAGGAAGTGCGCGACCAGGCGATCAACATGCCCGACGTGATGTCGCAGCCGCGCCATTACGGGATGCACCGGCACTTCACGGCGGCGGGGTGTGTGCTGATGTTCGGCGGCGGCGCCAAGCGCGGCGCGTTGTACGGCAAGACCGCCGACGAGCGCCCCTGCACGACGATCGAGAATCCCGTGGTCATGGAGCACCTGCACGCGTCGATGTACCACGCGCTTGGCATCGCGCCCGACACCGCCTATGTGGTCGAGAAGCGTCCGGTGTATGTCACGCGCGACGGCAAGGGCGAGCCCATTACGGAGCTGTTCGCCTGACCGCGCGTCCGCGGCGTCCGGGGGGTCTGACCCCATCCCGCCGCGCCGGCCGCGACGTTGGGGTCTGACCCCGCAGCGACGCCGTCCGCCGTGGTTTGGGGTCTGACCCCGAATGCGTGCGGCGGAGCGACGGTGGGCGGGGTGGCGCTGTAAGTCGCTGGAACGAGATGGTTTGGACCGTCGAGCTCTGACCCCGGCCGGGCCGCGGGGCTCAGACCGCAGATGCTGGCGCGGCGTCCGGGGCTCTGACCCGATTCCTCCGCGCCTGCCGCGACGCGTTGGGGTCTGACCCCGCAGCGACGCCGTACTCCGTGGTTTGGGGTCTGACCCCGAATGCGTGCGGCGGAGCGACGGGTGGGCGGGGTGGCGCTGTAAATTGCTGGAACGAGATGGTTTGGAGCGTCGAGCTCTGACCCCCGCCGGGCCGCGGGGGCTCAGGCCGCAGATTCTGGAGCAGACGATGAACACCACGCGACGCGAGTTTCTCGCCGCGGCGGCGGCCGCGCCGATCCTCTCGCCCATCCTGCTCGGGACGCAGGACAAGGCCGGCACCCGGGCGCCGGTGATGGGCGAGGGCGCCTACACCTACGAGGCGATGCACGACTGGGGCACCCTGCCGCCGCAGATCAAATACGGCAACACGCACGGCGTGGTGCAGGACGCCGACGGCCTGATCTACATCCACCACACCGTCTACCAGGACAGCGAGAGCGCCGACTCGATGGTCGTCTTCGACGACAAGGGCCGCTTCGTCCGCTCGTGGGGCAGGCAGTTCCGCGGCGTCGCTCACGGCCTCCACATCCGGCGCGAAGGCAGCGACGAGTTCCTCTACCTCACCGTCAACGCGGCGAACCCGCGGCTCCCCGTCCAGCCCGAGATGCAGGCCGTCGTGGTGAAGACGACGAAGAAGGGGGAGATCGTCTGGAAGATCCAGGGGCCGCCCGATATCGCCGCCTACAAGGCGACGGCGGATGGGCCGCCGCCGCGCTACAATCCGACCAACCTGGCGATCGCGCCCAACGGCGATATCTACGTCGGCGACGGCTACGGCTCGTACTACATCAATCACTACAACAGCAAAGGCGAGTACCTGCGCACGTTCGGCGGGAAGGGCAGCGACCCCGGACAGCTGAACGAACCGCACGGGATCTGGATGGACACGCGCGGCGCCACGCCCATCCTCGTCGTGGCCGATCGGCGGAACAATCGCCTGCAGCGCTTCACGCTCGACGGCAAGCACATCGACTTCGTTCCCGGGGTACGGCTGCCGTGCCACTTCGACGAGCGGCAGGGATTGGTGGTCGTGCCCGATCTGCACGGCCGCGTGACGCTGATGGACCGCAGCAATGCGCTCGTCGCGCACCTCGGCGATTCCAAGGATCCCAACTGGAACAACCCGCTGCGCACCAAGCCGCGCGACCAGTTCATCCCCGGCCAGTTCATCTGCCCGCACGGCGCGTGCTTCGACCATGACGGCAACATCTTCGTCGTCGAGTGGGTGGAAGTCGGCCGCGTGACCAAACTGCGCAAAGTGTAGCGGCGGGCGACGCCCGCCGCCTCGTGCGGCCGCCAGACAACCGATACGTACCCTCGGCAGTCTTACCCTGAGAAGACTCAGAGAGATGCCTGTGTTGCTGATGATGGTGTTCGTACTCGGAAGTGCAGGGCTCAGCGCTGCTCAGACGCTGGCACCGCGTGCCGCGGCGCGGAGCACACAGCCGCCGGCCGCGGCGCACGGCAAGGGTCTCGTTCATCCCGGGCCATCCGACAACCCAGACGCGCGCCTGTTCGCGGCGCAGCCGCCGCGCGACGTGCAGGCCGGGCCCGTTCCGCCGCAGGAAATCGTCTGCGGGACGACGTTGTGGCACGTGGACGCGGCCGTTGATCCCCGCATGCGCCTTCCATCCGTGTCGGAGCGCGTCGACGCAAAGATCAAGAAGATCACCCCGCCGATCTGCAGCACGCCGGCAGGTCCCGCGCCGTCGAAGCGGTGACGCGTACGATGGTGCGCCGCCGATCTGATTGCGCGTATGCTGAGCCGAGCGATTGGAGGGCCGCATGAGTCCGACAGACGCGGGTCCGGAGATCAATATGAGCGGCATTCGCGTGAGCGGCGTCGGCGGACTCGGGCTCGTCGCGCTCGCGATGCTGATGACGGCCGTCCTTCCCGCCGCCTGGTGGCTCGTCGTGGTGGGGGCGACAGGCGGTGTGCTGCTCGCCGCGATGCTGATCGTGGTTCGCCGCGTGTACCGCGCCTCGGGGCCGACTGGCGACGATCCGAGGATCCTGTTCCGTGCCCCTGCTGCCGCGAATGCCGACATCGACCGGTCGGCGGCTGACACCACCAGCGACGCGCGCCTCGCAATCGCGCACTGAAATCCTTCGCCGGTTTGCCGGTAACATGAGCGCCTCTCATCTCAGGAGGTCTCCTGTGCCGCGCGTCACGGCTGCAGTTCTGCTTCGCGTCGCTGCCGGCGTCGCATGTGTGATCGCGCCGCTGGCCGTCGCCCTCGACGCGAGCCACTCGTTCGACGCCGAACCGGCACGCGTCCGCGGCGAGCGCTTCGAGCGCGCCGTCACCGCCGCGTCGCGGGTGCTGCGCGTGTGGCTGACCCACGCGGACGCACGCACGCTGCTGCTCCCCGACCGCATCCCCGGTCCGGGCAGCGGACTCGCGCCCGGCGACGACCCGCGGATCTACACGCCGCACAACTCCGGCGCGGATCTCTATCCATACTTGATCCTCACCGCGGAGCTCACCGATCCCGATCTGTATCGCGGGCGCCTGATGGAAATGCTCCGAAACGAGGTCCGCTACACCAGCGCGCGGCGATCGGTGCCGGCCAATCTCAATCTCAAGACCGGCGAGCTCGGTCCGCCAAGCCTGTTCGGCGCCGGCGAGTACGCGAAGGACGGGTTGCTGGCCGTCACGGAATTGCTCGGCCGCACGCCCTGGTACTACCGGATGGTCGACATGGTGGCCGACGCGATGGACCAGGCGGCGGTGGAGTCGCGCTTCGGCAGGCTGCCGGCATCCGATGCGGAGCTGAACGGCGACTACCTGCAGGTGCTCGCGCGCCTCGCGAACACGACCGGGGATCCACGCTTCACCGAATGGGCGCGGCGGATTGCCGACGCCTACATCGAGGAAGTGATGCCCGGCAGCCACGGCGTTCCGAGCGGGAAGTGGGACTTCGCGACGCATACCGGCGATCAGCATCTGCGGCTGCGCGACCACGGCAACGAGGTGATCGTCGGCCTCGTGCTGCAGTATGCGAACGAGCAGCGCTGGAAGACGCCGCGCGCGGCCGCCTGGAAGCCGGTGATCGCGACGATGCTCGATCGCGTGCTCGCGTCGGCGAACGCCGACGGGATGCTGTACGACGAGGTCGACACGGCTTCGCTGACGCCGCTGTCGCACGGATTATCGGACAACTGGGGCTACGTCTACGGCGCGGTCTACACCTTCTATCAATGCACGGGCGAGGCGCGCTATCGCGATGCCGTCGTGAGCGTGCTCCGCAATCTGCCGAAGTACCGGCGTCATGTCTGGGAACCGCGCCCGCGCGATCCGGAGCTGGCGCTGGGATCGTTCGACGGCTACGCCGACGCGATCGAGAGCGCGCTCTACCTGGTCGCGCGCGAGCCGGTGACGGAGGCGCTGGAGTGGATCGAGTCCGAGATGCCGGTGATGCTGGGGATGCAGAAGGCGGACGGCCACGTCGAGTACTGGTACGGCGAAGGAAACTTCAACCGCACGGCGCTGTTGTATGCGCTGATGCAGAGCCGCGGCGTGCGGCCGGTGCAGTGGCGTCCGGGGATGCGGGTCGGCGCCGTCCAGGACGGCCCGCGGCTGCATCTGAGCGTGGTCGCGCCGTCGCCGGCCGCGATGCGCTTCGACTTCGCGCGGCACCGGCGCATCCTGAACCTCGATCGCAATTACGTGCGCCTGAACGAGTTCCCCGAGTGGTTCGTCGTCGACGAGAACACGCTCTATCGCCTTGCGCGCGACGGCGACACCGCACCGGCCCTCGTCCGGATTGGCGCGGAACTGATCGCCGGCGTGACGCTCGCGCCAGGCGACTGGGTGATCGAGCCGCTGCGGTAGAACGGCCGCACCGCGGTATGTCTCCATCACGGTGGAGCGCGCCAGCGCCGTCGGGCGCCCGCCTACTCGCGCAACGCGAGGGCCGGATCGATTTTCAATGCTCGCCGCGCCGGCGTCCACGCCGCCGCGAGGCTGACCATCGCGAGCACGAGCGCGGTCATCACGAAGCTGACGGGATCCGCCGGGCTCAGCCCGGCGACGAGAAACATCGCCAACGGCCTCGTGATCAGCGCGGCAGCGGCAAGTCCGATCGCGATCCCTGCGGCCGCGAGCACCGCGGCGTCACCGAGCACCAGCCGCATCACCGCGGCAGGCGACGCGCCGAGCGCCATGCGAATGCCAATCTCCGCCGTCCGCCGGCTCACCGCATACGCGACGACGGCATAGAGGCCGACCGTCGCGAGCAGCAGCCCGAGCGATCCCAGTGATGCCAGCAGCGCCGCGCCCAACTGGCTCGGCATGAACGCGAAGGCCAGCGCGGCGCGCATCGGCTGCACGTCGATGGCCGCCGTCGGATCCATGTCCGCCAGCACGCGCGTGATGTCGCGGGCCGCGCTGCCCGGATCGCCGCTCGTCCGCACCAGCAGGTGGACGAGGCGATCACGGTTCGCGCGCTGCAGGAACGGCTCGTAGATCGCGGCCCGTTGTTCCTCGCCAATCGTCCGGTGCCTGCTGTTGGCGACGACGCCGACGATCTCGGCGGCGTCATCGCCGGGTGCGCCCGGCAGCACGAGATGCTTCCCGATTGGATCGGCGCCGGCGAAGTAGCGCTGCACGAACGCGTCGTTCACGATCGCCACGGCGGGAGCGCCTGGGCCATCGGCGCGATGGAACTCACGCCCGCGCCGCAGGCGGATGCCCATCGTGCAGAAGTAATCCGGGCCGACGCGGTTCACTTCATAGCGCGCCCGAAACGGTCCGCCGTGCTCCGCGATCCTGAGATCGGATCCGTTCGTCATCCCGCTGTAGATCGTCAAGGGGACATCGGCCGTGTAGGCCGCGCGCTCGATGCCGGGACGCGCGGTGAGGCGCGCCACGGCGGCGTCGAGGAACGCGGCGCGCGACTCACGCGTATAGCGCCCTTCGACGAAGCTGACCCGCGCGACGATCGTCCGCTGCGCGTCGAACCCTGGATCGGCAAGGCGCGCGAGCGCGAGGTTGCGCAGGAACAGCGTCGCCGTCAGCAGCAGCACGAGCGCCAGCGCGATCTGGCCGATGACCAGCACGTTCCGCAGCGTCCATCGCGGGTGGACGCAGCGGGGCTCCTCCTGTTTCAGGGACGGCACGAGCGAAGGCCTGGTCGCCTGCAGCGCCGGCACGAGCGCGCAGCACACGGTCGTGAGCGCCAGCAGCACGAGCGAAGACAGGAGGAGCCGCGCATCGAACGAGGCGTGCAGCTCGAAGGGGAGTGGCAGGGGAAGCGGCACGCGCGCGAGCAGGGCCATCGTGGCGCGCATCAGGAGCAGGCCGCAGGCCGTGCCGAACGAGGCGAGCCACAGCCCTTCGGTCAGCAGCTGCTGCACCAGGCGGGCGCGGCTGGCGCCAAGCGCCACCCGGATCGCGATTTCGCGGCGCCGCACCGTCCCGCGCGCGAGCAACAGTCCGGCGACGTTGGCACACGCGACGGCCAGGACCACGGCGACACAGACGAGCAGCAGCGCGAAAAACGCGCCGAGCTCCTTCATGTCCTTGATCTGCGCCACGCCGCCGACTGGCGAGAACCGCTGCACCTCGCCGAACCGCTCGCCGTATTCGGCGGTGAGGCGCGATCCGGCCGTCGACAACGCCGCGCGCGCCGCGGCAAGGCTCTGTCGTTCATGCAGCCGCCCCACGAGTTGTACGGTTCCGTCGAGCGGCTCGAACAGGCCCGGCATCAGCGCGCGGCTGAGCGGCAGATAGATGTCGGGCGCAATCGCATATCCGGGAAACGCCCGGAGCTTGTCGGCCAGGACGCCGAGAACGGTGTACGCGTCGCCGTTGATGATCAGCGTGCGGCCCAGCACGGCGGGATCCGCCGCCAGCCGCCGCTGCCAGAACCGATAACTGATCACCGCGACGGTGGGCGCCCGTTCCGCGCGGGCCTCGCCGGCGCTGAATGCGCGTCCCATCGCCATCGGCACGCCAAGGACGTCGAAGTAGTTGCCAGTGACGATGAGCGGCATGAGGCTGACGGCTCGTTCCGTTCCCCGCCAGTTCACTTCGCGTTCGAACTGGTAGCCGGCAAGTCCGGCAAGCGCACCGCTGCGTTCGAGGGCCTGCCATGCGCGGTACGAGACGTGGCTGCCCGTGCCCATCCGGATGTTCACCAGCCGGTCGGGATCGGCCGCGGTGGGCGCGCTGAAGACGATCTGACTGGCGAGGGTGAAGATCACCGTGTTGGCGCCAATCGCGACCGCGATCGACAGCGTGGCGGCCGCGACCAGCATCGGCTGCTGCCGCAGCGCGCGAAGCGCGTAGCGGAGGTCCTGGCTGACGTTGTGGACGAGTGCCACGCGTCGGGTGTCGCGGCATTCCTCCGCGATGCGCGCCATCGGGCCGAACGCGCGGCGTGCCGCGGCACGCGCGTCCTCCGGCGTCATGCCGGCCGCGACGTATTCGTCGATCTGCTCCTCGAGATGCACGCGCAGCTCGCGGCGGAGCGCCGCGTCGACGTCGTGGCTGCGGAAGAGGGCGCGCCAGAGATGGCGGATGCGATCGATCCAGCGCGGCATGACCTGCCTCCGAGGACTACGGGACCTCGCGAACGACCAGCCCGATCGCGTTCGACAGGCGCTCCCAGTGTTCCAGCTCGCGCGCCAGCTGTTTCCGGCCGGCGGCAGTCAGCGCATAGAACTTCGCCTCGCGTCCGGTACGGGTGACCCCCGCCTGCGCCTTCAGCCAGCCCTGCTGCTCGAGCCGATGCAGCGCCGGATAGAGCGAGCCCTGCGAGATCTGCAGCGCCTCGCGGCTGATCTGCTGGATCCGCTTGGCGATCGCCCAGCCGTGCGCCGGCTCCAGCGCCACGGTTTTCAGGATCAGCAGGTCCAGCGTGCCTTGAATGAGATCGGATGGCTTGCTCATCGGTGGTTCGACGCACACCCCTAAGTAATCGACAATGACGCCTAAGTTATCGACAACAGCACGGCACGTCAAGATGAAGTGGTCACGACAACGGCCGCGCTTGCGCGGGCGCGTGCCAACCCTGTACTCTGAAGGCTCCTGCGACACGCTGCCGTCGAATCCGCCGCGGCACGACCGTGCCCGTTCCTTGTATTTTCAGGAGTCTCCATGCGCAAACGCTTCGGGTTGGTGTGTGCCGTGTTTCTGGTCGCGCTCATGAGCGCGGGGTCCGCGCGCGCCGAACAGACTATTGTCTTCCTGCGGCACGGCGAGAAGCCGGCCGGCGGCTACGGCCAGCTCACCTGTCAGGGCTTCAATCGCTCGCTCGCGCTGCCGGACGTGCTGCTCGCGAAGTTCGGCCGTCCCGATTTCCTGTACGCGCCGAACCCCGCCACGAAGATTTCGGATGCCGCCGGCAGCTTCTATTACGATCGGCCGCTCGCGACGCTCGAGCCGCTCGCGATCAAGCTGCAGAAGGACATCTGGTCGAAGTACGGCTACACCGACATCGCGTCGCTCCAGAGCACGCTCATCACTTCGTCGAAGGACAACAAGACCATCTTC
>JABFWM010000633.1 GCA_013362195.1 Acidobacteriota bacterium | reverse complement strand
TCGTCGCCAGCAGCTTCGCCATGGGAATGTCAGTCGTCCTGGAGGTGGTGGAACGGCCCTGGAACCGTTCGCGCGCAAGCGGCGCGTCGCCCCGCGTGACGGTGGCGGTGAAATCCGGCGTGGTGGATTCGAAGCGACGGTAGTATGCGACCAGCGCTTCGAGCGCCATCGCATTCTCCTGGGTGTTCCCCCATCGTCCTTTGGTGCGCGCCTGCATCATCCAGCGGACCAGAGAGGTGTACGGGACGTCGGCCTGCCCGGCCTTCACGAGCGAGTTGAGGACGATTGCCGTCGACCGCACGTTGGAGCTCCAGAACCACAGCAGATACGGATCGCTGAGCTCCTCGACGTGCGCCGTGGCGGCCTCCGGCAGAATGGCATTCGACATCCGACGGCGCAGATCGGCGACGCGCGGACCCGCTGTCTCGCCTTTTGCGATCAGCGCGTCGTGAAGGTAGGCGAGCGCAAAGACCGGCATCCGCTCGCGATAGCCGTAAAGCCGGGTGATGTTCGAGTCCTGGTTCCGCCCGCCTTCGGCGAGCACCTTCACGGCAAACGACTGCCACGCCGTGTACGCGGGCCACCAGCTTTCATTCTGCGGCGGCGTCTTCGCGAGCTCGTTCTGCAGGTAGGTGTATGCACGCTGCCGCATGTGCGGATCGATGTCGTATTTCAGGTCGGACGCCACCTTGAACACGTGCAGCAGATACGCGGTCAGATAGGCCGAGACGCTGCGGCACGCGCCCGGCCAGTACGCGAATCCACCGGTCGCGCATTGGAACCGCACCAGATCGCGGAGCGCGAGCTGCACGGTCGGACGCAGCTGCGCCGCGTCGATGCCCGGCAGCTTGAACGCGTCACCGAGATCGGCGGCCAGCAACAGCGCCAGGGCGCGGGACCCGCGCTGCTCCGCGCAGCCATACGGGTATTCGACGAGATATCTGGCGCCTTCGCCGAGGCCAACGAGTGCGGTGGACGCCAGCTCGATCTGGAGGCCGCCAAAACCCGGGACGACGCCGGCGGGCATGGTGAGACGCTCGTCACCTGACGGACGACCGTCGGTCACGTCGCCGATGGCTGACACCGTCTCCGGGGAGACGAGCACTTCGACGGGAACGACGTCTTCGAACGCGTCGCTCTCGCCGGCAAGCGCCACCGTGACGCGCACGCGCGCCTTGCCGACGCGGCGGCCGGCGGCATCGAACCGCACGTCGATCGATCCGCCCGCGGGCACGTCGACGGTCCTCGGCGCCACGTCCGCAAACTGCACGACATCGGGATCGAGGCTGGCGATCGTGATCGTGGCCGGTCCGCCCGACGTGAGCTGGTTCGTGACCACCGCGCCAAACGTGGCCTTGTCGCCGACCGCGAGGAAGCGCGGGAACGCGGCCTTCAGCGTCACCGGCTTGTTGATCCGGATCTCGCGATCCGCGGAGCCGAACCGCGACGCGCGATCGCTCGCGACGGCCATGATCCGGTAGGTGGTCAACGACTCCGGCAGCGTGACGTCGACGGTGGCGTGGCCGCGCGCGTCGGTCGTCACCGAGCCGAGCCAGAACGCGAGCACGCGGAAATCGCGCCGGAGCGTGCCGGCGCCGGCATCGCGTCCGCCGCCGCCGCCATCGGTCTCGCCTTTCGGCGTGAGCACGCGGCGCGAGACGATGCGCTGCCGGTTGTCTTCGTTGAAGACCTGCAGCGCCTTCTCGACGTACACAGAGCCCAGCACGTCGGGCGTGCGATACGTGGTCAGTGAGAGGACGCCGTAATCGACCGCCCACAACGTGACCTCGCTCGCCGTCCCGCGTCCCTGGACGTCTTTCACGTCCACGCGTACCTTCGCGGTGTTCGCGGGGCGGTATTCCTCTTTGTTGGCCGCGACGGAGACCACCAGGCGCTTCGCCGCGTCCTCGACCTTCAGTTCGAGGTATCCCAGACGGAACGCGGGCTTGCCGGGATCGCTGACGTCGGCGTCTTTCGCCGCGTCGTTCTTGCCGGCGAGCGCGCTCGCCGCGGTCCGGCCTTTCACCAGCAGCACCGACACGAACAGGTTCGGAATGTCGTCTTCGGTGATCGGGACGTCAATCGACTGCTGCGTCGAGGTCAACTGGAAGGTGCGGCGCGTGCGGATGCCCTCGCGCTCGGTCGTGACCAGCGCGGTCGCCTGCTCCCAGGGAGACTGAATCATCACCCGGGCGGTCTCGCCGGGACGATAGGTGCTCCGCTCGGCGACGAGATCGATGCGGTTGTGATCGTAACGCGGCCAGGCCGTGTAGCCGGCGCCGAGCGCGTAGAAGGACGCGCGCGTCACCGTGTACCGACCGGCGTCGCCGTCGGCGCGTGCGCGAAGGATGAAGAAGCCGCCGCTCGTGAGCGGCACACGCAGCGCGACCGGCTCGGGGCCGGTCCTGATCCGCCACGTGCCCGCCGGCACTTCCTTCCGCTCGGTCTCCCACGTATAAAACCCGTTGCCCTCGGCGCGCCGCACCGACGTCCACTGCACTTGCGTCAGCGTGACTTCGACGGGCAGGTCAGCCACCGTTGCGCCATCCAGGCCAACGGCAACGACCTCGGTCGCGAGTCCATCCTTCTCGTTGACGAAGTAGGGGACGCGCTTGATCCCGAGATACCAGGGCGCCGGATGCACGACGAGGCTCGTCCGGCTGGCGATGTGCTGCCGCGACACGTCCTCGACGTCGGCTTCGAGCGTGTAGGTGTACGGCACGCCGGCTTTCGCGTCGGTGTTCAACGTCAGCGCGAGCTGACCGGCCGCGGCGAGCTGACCCTGGTCGGCCGCCACTTCCGGGCGCTGCGGCTCGGCGTCGTCGCCCCACCCGACGAACGTCCAGCGATCGGCGGTGAACTTCGCGGTGATGGCGTCGGGAGCGGTGAAGAGCGGCGCGCGCGTGAACGTCCAGCGCGTCGGACGCCTCGTCATCGGCGCGCCGAAGAGGTACCGTGCGTTGATCACGCCCTTCAAGCCTTCGCCGGCAATCAGGGTCTGGCCCTTGAGCGTGACGTCGACGCGGAAGTCGGGCCGTCGATAGGCCGCCACGAGGAACGAGCCGGCGACGCTGCGCTTCCACAGACGGTAGTCCTCATCGTCGGCCTCCTCGTCCTCGCGTTCGGGATCCGGCCGGGCCGTCGACGCCTTGGGCTGCGGCACGTCGCGCTCGAGCAGCGCGCGGATCGAATAGCTGCCGAGCGCGCTGCCTTCCGGGACGGTCCATGTCCACTCGGCGCTGCTCCAGGCGCTCACGGTCACGGTGCGTTCGTCGACGACCTTGTTGCGGCTGTCGCGCACCGTGATCGCGACGCGCGTGCCCGACGCAAGCAGTGACACACCCGTCGGCGCGTTCGCTCTGAGGATAGCCTTGACGTGCACCTGTTCGCCCGTCTTGTAGACGCCGCGATCGGTGAACACCGTGCCGCGCAGCAGCGGCTCCGCCTCGTCGAGATCGAGGCGCAGTCCGTAGTCCCACGATTGAATGCCTTCGTTCCAGTCGCTGCCGACATACGCGACGTCGCCGTCCTTCTCCGCCATCACCACGAACGCGAACTGCCACGTGCGCCGCGGATCGCGAAGCCGCATCTCCGGCGCCATCGCGAGGCCGTCCGCACCGGTCGTGCCCGTCCAGTGCACCGCGCCGTCCGGCTGCAGGATCGACACACGCGCACCCGCGACGGGCGCGGCGGTGTCGAGACGCGTCACGAACACCAGCGTGTTCTGCGGGCTGTCCTTGACGGTGATCCCGAGGTTGGTGACCTGCACCAGCGTCGCCCGCGTGCGGCGCTCGCCGTTCGCGGCGCGCCAGCTGCGTGCCCGCTCGATCGGCTGCCCTTCTTCGACCGCGGCCCACACGAGCCCGGTGCCCGAAGGCGTCAACGCCTTCGCCAGATCGAGGCCGTGCGAGAGCACGCGATCGGCGGTGCCGCCCATGCGACGATCGAACGGCGCCGACGGCGGCGCGATGGCAAATTCGCTCGTGCGAAGGTCCTGCAGCGTCGGCATCAGCTGCGCCGGCGCGATGCCCATCGCCCACTGCTTCACGTTGCGGAAGTTGCGCGCGTAGAACGGCAGGGCCGTGCCGCCGCCGGTCTCCCACACGCCGTGTCCGTCGCCGAAGCTGGTGAACGCGCGCTGGTGCCAGTTCTCGACGAGGTCCGCCCACGTGTACCCGAGCGTCTGTCCATCCGTCGCGGTCAGCGTCGCCGGCAGCGTGGCCGCCCAGGTCGACGCGGGGGGCTGCGCGGAGAAGCCTGCGTCTTCGACGGTCAAGGACGTGGACTCGTCACCCTCCCAGCTCTCGCGCGTCTTCGGCGCCGACTTCGTCATCGTGCGCTCGGCGCGGCCTGGCGTCACCTCGATCGCACGCAGCGCCTTCGCGAAGGCATCAGCCTTGACGGCCACGCGGAAGCGGATCCCGTTGTGCGAATCGGGATCGCACGCGGCGG
>JABFWM010000033.1 GCA_013362195.1 Acidobacteriota bacterium | reverse complement strand
CAGCCGCAACTTCGCCGAGCGCGCCTGGCCCGGCGGCACGGCCGTCGGCAGGCGGCTGAAGATGGGAGACACCGCCGCGCGCGGTCGGTGGTACACGGTGATCGGCGTGGCCGCGCCGACCCGCTATCGCGAGCTGGCGAGTCCGCCGCCGACGCTCTATCTCCCCGCCGCGCAATTCCAGATGACGGCGACGATGCTCGTGCTGCGCACGAGCGCGCCGCTCGAACGCCTCGTCCCGCTGATTCGCGATCGCGTGCACGACGTCGATCCACACGTCACGGTGATGCGCGTCGCCTCGTTCACGGACATGCTGGGCCGTCCGCTGGCACGTCCGCGCTTCAACGCGTTCCTCCTGGGCGTCTTTGCGATCTGCGCGCTGCTGCTCGCCGCCATCGGGCTGTATGCCGTCATCGCCGCCTTCGTGCACCAGCGCGATCGGGAAATTGCGGTACGGCTGGCGCTCGGCGCGACGCCGGCGCGGGTGCGGCGCCTCGTCCTCGCCGAGGCGATACGGCTTGGCGGGGCCGGCGCGCTGATCGGGCTCGCCGGAGCGGCGATCGCCAGCCGCGTGCTGCGCAGCGTCCTCTTCGAGGTCGATCCACTCGATCCACTGACGATGGGCGGCGCGGCGGTGCTGCTGATCGTCGCATCGGGAGCGGCGGGCTATCTGCCGGCGCGGTGGGCCACTCGTCTCGACGCGACCGCGATGCTTCGCGGCGGGTAACCGGCGGATGCGCTGGCGTCCTGCCAGAGCGGCGATCGTGAGAGACTGCGGATGTCGTGAATCGTCCGCCGCCGCAGCTCAGCGATTGCGCGGCAAATTCCTCGCGCACCCCAGCCGCAGCTGTGATATACCCGCCGCACTGACATTTCAGTTCGCGATCGTCGCGACCTGGCGCCGACTCGTTCGGCAGTGTCGAGGAGGTTGCTCATGGCAGCCCGTCGTCGTGTGTCCTGCCTCGTGTGGTTCGTCGTCCTCATGTGTGTCCCCGCCGCCGTTTCCGCCGCACAGAGTTTCAACGGCGCCATCACCGGCGTCGTACGCGACGCGTCGAAGGCCGTCGTCCCCGACGCGGCGCTGACATTGCGGAACGTCGCCACCGATCAGACCGTCGCCACCGCCGTCTCCGGCGCCGACGGAGAGTACGCGTTTCGGAACCTGGCGCCCGGGCGGTATGAAGTGACCGCCACGAAGACCGGGTTCAGACAGGTCATCCTCCCGAACATCGATGTGACCCTGAGCTCGGTGCAGCGGGTCGAGATCGACCTGCCGATCGGCGCGCAGGACGAGCGCGTGGAAGTCGTCGGCGGATCGTCGGTGCTCAACACGACGGCGACCCAGGAGCACGGCATCACGCCCGAGACGCTGCAGGATCTGCCGCTCATGTTCGACAGCGGGCCGCGATCGTCGGCGACGTTTGCCGTGCTCATGCCCGGCGTCAGCACCGGCGGACGAGCGAACGCGTTCGACGCGCGGATCAACGGCGGCCTTCAATCGGGGGACGAAGCGACCGTCGACGGCGTCAGCATGCAGCAGGGCTTCATGAGCCAGGGCGGCATGGTGTCGATCTTCCAGGACTTCCCGATGTCGCCCGACATGGTCAGCGAAGTGAAGGTCCTGACGTCGAACTATGCGCCCGAATACGGCTCGTCGCTCTCGGGCCAGATCATGGCGGTCACGAAATCCGGCGGCAGCACCTTCCACGGCGCCGGCTTCGAGTACTACAGAGACGATGCGCTGAACGCGCGGCAGTGGGGCGCCGAGAAGAAGAGCCCGTTCAACAAGAACAACTACGGGGCGAACGTCGGCGGTCCCGCGAAAGTGCCCGGGCTCTGGTCCGACCGGATGAAGAGCTACTTCTATTTCAATTACGAGGGCTACCGGCAGAAGGGCGGATCGAACCAGCCGACGCTCTCGATTCCGTCGCTCGCCGAGCGCAACGGCGATTTCCGGGACTGGCGCGATTCCGCCGGCAACCTGATTCCGATCTATGACCCGGCCACGATCCGGCCGGACGGGCGGGGCGGCTTCATCAAGGAGCAGTTCATGGGCTGCGACGGCAACACGCCCAACGTGATCTGCCCCTCGCGGTTCAGTCCGCTCGTGCAGTCATGGTTGAAGGCGCTGCCGCAGCCGACGACCGGCGGTCCGCTCAACAACTTCCTGGCGCCGGCCATCCCCGACACGATCCTCGGGAACTCCGACTACTACATGGGGCGCTACGATCTGCAGTTCGGCGCCAAGGATCATGCGTTCCTGAGCATCTGGCACCAGCGCGCGCCGGCGAAATTCGTCTCGACGCTGCCGCAGCCGATTGCGAGTGAGACCTATTCCGATCCGCAGAACTCGTGGGTGAACCGGTTCAACTACGACCGGATCTTCTCGTCGACGCTGTTGAACCACATGTCGGCCGGCTATCTGAATCGGAACGAGGGCTACGGATGCGTCAACCAGGACTTCGTGAGCGACTTTCCCCAGGTCGCGGGCGTCGCCGGGCACAACGTGCCGCCGCAAATCAGTTTCAGCGACGGCTTCTCGCAGTTCGGCTGTAACGCGGGGATCAACGTCGGCAACATCACCACGCGTCCGACCTTCATCGTCAACGACATGGTGACGTGGACGCGGGGCACCCACACGCTGAAGTTCGGCATGGAGTACCGCAAGATCATGGGGAACATCCATGCGAACGGGAACCAGGCCGGCAGCTTCTCGTTCGGGCGCGGCGCGACGGGCCTGCTCGGCGTCAACAGCGGGAGTCCCGTCGCCAGCTTCCTGCTCGGCGCCGTCGACAGCGCCAACGTGAGTTTCCGCGCCGTCGATTCGTGGTATCCGCGGCAGCACGCGTGGGTATTTCACGCCGGAGACACCTGGCGCGCGAGCTCGCGGATGACGCTCGACTACGGGCTGCGATGGGACTACTTCTCGCCGTCGAGCGAGAAGTACGATCACTTCTCCTTCTTCGATCCGACGGGTGCGAATCCCGCCGCGGGCGGCCGTCCGGGCCGGCTCGCGTTCGCGGGCACCGGCTACGGCGCGGCGAGCTACGGCGCGCGTTATCCGGAGAAGGAATGGTACGGCGGCTTCGCGCCGCGGCTCGGCGCCGTCTATTCACTGAACGACAAGACGGTGCTGAAGAGCGGCTACGGCATCTTCTTCACGCAGGCGTTCTACCCGGGCTGGGGCGGCGGCATCTCGCTCGACGGCTTCTCCGCGAATCCCACCGTGTCGAGCACGCTTGGCGGCATCCAGCCGGCGTTTCTGCTCGATCAGGGCTTCCCGCAGAACTTCGATCCGCCGCCGACGATCAGGTCGGATTACCAGAACGGCCAGGGCATCCTCTATCGGCCGCTGGACGCGAACAAGCGCTCCTACTCGCACCAGTGGAACATCACCGTCGAACGCGAGCTGGTGAAGAACACCGCGCTGAGCGTCGCGTATGTCGGCACGGCCGCCCGCCGGCTGCCGTCGAGCATCGACGCTGACAACGCGATCGACCCGAAGTTCCTGTCGATGGGCGGCGGGTTGTACGACGAGTTCCAGCCCGGCATGACGAGCCTGAACGGCGTGCCGCTGCCGTACCCGGGCTGGGTCGAGCAGATGACCGGATGCGCGCCGTCGGTCGCGCAGGCGCTGCGTCCGTATCCGCAGTACTGCGACAACCTCGTCGGCCTGAATCAGAACCGGGGCGAGTCGCAGTATCACTCGCTGCAGGCGAAGCTGGAACGCCGGTTCTCCGATGGTCTGTATGCGCTGGTCTCGTACACGCTGTCGCGCACCGTGTCGAACGGCTCCGACAACACGCAGAACGACGCGACCACCTGGAGCGGCGCGCACGGCGTCATCTCGCCGTTCGAGAAGAACCGCACCAAGGCGGTCACGGTGGACGATGTGCCGCACATTCTGTCGGCGGCCTTCGTCTACGAGCTGCCGTTCGGTCGGGAGAAAGCGCATGCCAATCAGGGCGGCGCCGCGCAGGCCGTGCTCGGCGGATGGCAGGTCAGCACGATCGTCCGCTACTCGTCCGGCCTGCCCTACTTCTTCCGGGTGAATGGCACCGCCTGCAACGTGCCCGGTCAATTCCGCGCCGGATGCATCCCCGCCATCGTCAATCCCGACGCGGTCTTTGCGCAGGACAAAGGCGATTTCGACCCCAACGCGGGCCCGCTCTTCAACCGCGGCGCGTTCGAGCCGGTGTCGGCGTTCAACTTCTACGTCGGTCGCGGCAAGCGCATCGAAGAAGAGGTGCGCGGGTTCGCGTACCGCAACCAGGACATCTCGTTCATCAAGAACACGCGAATGGGCGGAGGCACGAACGTGCAGTTCCGGCTCGAAATGTTCAACGTCTGGAACTGGCACGTGTTCGGCGCGCGTGGCTCGACCTTCAACGACACGACCGCCGGATTCGACATCGACCTCGCGAGCCCGACGTTCGGGCAATGGAAAGGAGCGGTCAGCGATCCGCGGAA
>JABFWM010000486.1 GCA_013362195.1 Acidobacteriota bacterium | reverse complement strand
GGACATAAATAAAAAAAGCCCCCTCAACCGCTCGATTGAGGGGGCTCGTAAAGCTCGAATGATGACGACGTGCTAGACGATCCCCCTCGTTTGAGACACAGACCACCACCAATACGACGCGGCGGTCGTAAACGTCTTCACGAAGATAAATCGGCCGGTCACGAGGCGTGCACAATACCACACCACGGCTCTGAGGAGAAGGATCTTCGCATGCTCGACCGACGGCGCCTCGCCGCCGTCGAAATAGCTGTCTTCCGCCGATCCGCTTGACCCGACGCCGTCGTGGGGCTATAAAGGTTTAAAGTACATGAAGATAAGGGTTCTTCTGCTCTCCGTGGCGCTCGCCGCCTTCGGCTGGGTCCGTGTCCCTGCGGCCACCGCGCTGATGCCAATCGACGAGATCAAGCCCGGCATGGTCGGCACCGGCCAGACGGTGTTTCAGGGCGCCGAGCTGACCGCGTTCAAGGCGCACATCATCGGCGTGCTGAAGAACGTGCAGGGGCCCCAGCGCAGCCTGATTCTCGCGAAGCTCGAAGGCGGCCCGCTCGCCGACACCGGCGTCATCGCGGGGATGAGCGGCAGTCCGGTCTACGTCAACGGGCGTCTCATCGGCGCCGTGTCCTACGCGATTGGGTCGTTTCCCAAAGAGCCGATCGCCGGCATCACGCCGATCCGCGAAATGATCGACGCGACCGCGCAGACCACGCGGCGGGCGCCGGCGCCCGGGCAGGCGCGCATCGAACTGCCGATCACGCGCGAAGGCCTTGCCGCGGCGGTCCGCGCGGCATCGGCGCGCATCGGCAGCTTTGCGAACCGGCCCGCCGACGTGCAGAGCATCGGCCTGCCTGCCGCGGCGGGCGCTCAGCTCGGCGCCCTGCTCCGCCCGATCGCCACGCCTCTCGTCATGAGCGGCGTCAACCCGGAGACCGCGGGACTCCTCTCTTCCCTCTTCAGCGACGGCGGCTTCCAGCCGATGCTGTCGGGCGGCTCCGCTGCCGACGTGCCGAAGGCGAGCGGGCCGCTGCGCCCCGGCGATCCGTTGGGCGTGTCGCTCCTCTCCGGCGATGCCGAGTTCGGCGCCACCGGCACCGTCACCCACATCGACGGCGATCGCGTGTACGCATTCGGGCACCCGTTCTTCAACTTCGGCCCGACGACGTTCGCGATGACGCGCGCCTACGTGCACACGTCGCTGCCGAGTCTGATGTCGTCGTTCAAGATCGCGACGCTCGGGGACGTCATCGGCACCGTCCAGCAGGATCGGGCCACCGCGATTGCCGGAACGCTCGGCAAGGGTCCGTCGATGATTCCGGTGAACGTCACGCTCGAATCCGAACACGCGCCCCGGCGGACGTTCCACTACACCGTCGTGAACGATCAGATGTTCACGCCGCTGCTGACCTACGTCGCGCTGTTCAACACGCTCGGCAACTTCGAACGGCAGGTCGGCGCCGCGACCTTCAGCGTGACCGGGAAGGCGCGCTTCGAGCAGCACGCGGATCTCGATTACGACGACATCTTCACCGGCGACAACCCGATCACCGGCGCGTCGGCCTACGTCGCCGGGCCGCTCACGATGCTGCTGGCGAACGACATCGAGCCGGTCGCGATGAAGAGCGTGGACCTCTCGATCGTCACGGCCGAAAGCGCGCGCACCTCGACGATCGAACGCGTCTGGCTCGACGAGGTCCGTCCGCGGGCCGGCCGCACCGTCCCGCTCAAGGTGCTGACGCACAGCTACCGCGGCGCAGAGAAGATCTCGACGATCCCCATCGAGATTCCCGCGAACGCGTCCGGGCAGCTCACCGTGATGGTCACCGACGGGCGTCAGCTGAACCAGATCGAACAGCGCGAGGTGCGGCGCGCGCTGCAGCCGCAGAGCGTCGCGCAGATCATCCGCGTCCTCAACGAGACGCGGCGCAACAATCGCGTCTACGTGCGGCTCCTCACCGGCACCCCCGGGGCCGTCGTCAATGGCGAAGCGCTGACGTCCCTGCCCCCCTCGGTGCTGGCGGTCCTCGAAGGCGATCGCAGCGGCGGAGACTTCACGCCGATCCGGAGCGCCACGCTCGGCGAGTGGGAACTGCCGATGGACTCGGCGGTCACCGGCACCCGCGTCCTCACGATCGATCTCGATACGCATCCAGGCCGATAACGCATGCTGAAGACTTCTCGCGCTGCCGCGGTTGCGGCGGTCGTGTGCCTCGCCGCCGCCGTTACGCTGACCGCCGCCACGCCGACGTTCTGGACGGTGTCCACGCAGGCGGATTTTCTCAAGGGGGACGTCGAGGATCTGTCGATCGACAGCGACGGGCGCGTGTTTCTCGGGCCGACCGCGGCGCGCCTCGCGGAGACCGCCGCGCCGTTTCTGTGGACGCTGCTGGCCGGACCGGACGGTTCGCTCTTCGCCGGTACCGGCAACGAAGGGCAGGTGCTGCGCATCGCGCGCGACGGCCGGATCAGCACGTTCTTCGACGCCGCGGAACTCGAGGTGCACGCGCTCGCGACGGCGCCGGACGGCGGGCTCTACGTCGCGACGTCGCCGGACGGCAAGATCTATCACGTGGCGGCCGACGGCACGTCGAAGACGTTCTTCGATCCCGAGGACAAGTACATCTGGGCGCTCGTCACCGGCCGCGACGGCGCGCTCTACGCGGCCACCGGCGAGAAGGGCACCATCTATCGCATCACGCCTGACGGCAAGGGCGCGGTGTTCTATAAGACGAACACCACGAATGTCGTGTCGCTCGCCCTCGATCGCGACGGCAATCTGATCGCCGGCACGGAATCGCCGGGCCGCATCTTCCGCATCGACGCGCAGGGCAAGGCGTTCGTCCTCATCGATTCCCCCTACAAGGAAATTCACGCGGTCCGCCTGGCGGCCGATGGAACGCTCTACGCCGCCGCATTCAGCGGCACGCCCGGAGGCGAAGATCGCGCGGCGCCGGTGATGACGGCGCCGCCGGAGCCGTCGCATCCGCCGGCCGCGGCGGTGTCGGCCGAGATTACGTCAATCACGGTCGTGGGCGACGCCAGCAGCGGCGTGAGCGCGCCGCCGATCGGCAGCACGCACGAGGCGCGCAGCCGCAACGCGAAGGGCGCGATTTATCGCATCCGGCCAGACGGCCTGTGGGACACCGTCTGGGAAGCGATGGACGACTGGCCGTTCGACATGCTGATCGAACGTGACGGGACGCTGATCGTCGGGACCGGCAAGGAAGGCAAA
Organism: Acidobacteriota bacterium; assembly: GCA_013362195.1. Lineage (GTDB taxonomy): Bacteria > Acidobacteriota > Vicinamibacteria > Vicinamibacterales > 2-12-FULL-66-21 > QHWT01. The sequence continues at coordinate 1,243 of JABFWM010000486.1, read as the reverse complement.
CTCTTCCGGGTGGCCGGGGACCCGGCGCGCGCCACGCTGCTGGCGCGGGTCTCAGCGCGCCAGGTCACGGCGCTCCTGCGCGACAGCGCCGGCCGCATCGTCGGCGCGACCAGCAATCCAGGCAAGGTCTTCACGCTCTCCTCCGAGCGCGGCATGCGCGGCACCTACGATTCCGACGTGCGCGATGCCGGCACCGTCGCGACATGGGGAGCGATTCGCTGGCGCGCGGCGGCACGACCGGGAGAGGTCGAGATCTTCACCCGCTCGGGCAACACCGCGACGCCGGACGAAACGTGGAGCACGTGGTCCAAGCCGTACATCTCGCCCGAAGGCGATCCCATCGTCAGCCCGAAGGCGCGGTACCTGCAGTGGCGGGCGCTGTTGAAGTCGGACACACCCGGCGGCGTCGGGCCCGTGCTCACGTCGGTCACGGCCGCGTACCTGCCGCGCAACCTGCGGCCCTTCGTGACGAGCATCACGGTGCATCCCGCGGGCGTCGCCTTCCAGCGGCCGTTTTCGACGGGCGAGCTGGAGATCGCGGGCTTCGAAGACAACACCTCCGACGGCCGATCGCCGTCGCAGGGCTCCACGACCACGCCGGGCTCACCGGCGCCGCCCTCGCCCGCGTTAGGACGCCGCGTGTATCAGAAGGGACTGCAGACGTTCGTCTGGAAGGCCGACGACGAGAACGACGACAAGCTGCAGTACGACATCTCGTATCGCCGCGAGGGCGAGACGGTGTGGAAGCCGCTGAAGCGCGGCTTGTGGGATCCAATCTTCGTGTGGGACACCACGTCGGTGCCCGACGGCACCTATTACGTGAAGGTGACCGCCACCGACGCGCCGTCGAACTCGCCCGACACGGCGCTGCTCGGCGAAATGGAAAGCGTCAGCTTCGACGTCGACAACACCGCGCCGCACATCGAGGTGCAGTCAGCCGTCCGCACCGGGTCGCGCGCGACGATCAAGTTCATCGTCCGCGACGATCAGTCGGCGGTCCAGCGCGTGGAGTACTCGCTGGACGCGAGCCGCTGGCGCGTCGCTTATCCCGTGGACGGTATTGCCGATTCCCGCCGCGAGCAGTTCGACATCACGCTCGACGAGGGAGATTCGACCAGGAGTGTGATCATCCGCGCGAGCGACACGATGAACAACGTCGCGACCGCGGTCGCCGACATCAAGAAGTGAGAAACGCGCTGGGCCGACACTTCTAGGGCGGGTCTTCAGACCCGCCGATGGGTGC
>JABFWM010000251.1 GCA_013362195.1 Acidobacteriota bacterium | reverse complement strand
GACCGACGGCCCGTTCGCGGAAACGAAGGAGCAGCTCGCCGGGTTATATCTTCTGGACGCGCGGGATCTCAACGAGGCGATCCAGATGGCGGCCAGGATCCCGCCGGCCCGCGAAGGCAGTATCGAAGTGCGCCCGGTCCGCGAGCTGAATCCGTAGCGCTCCTCACTCCGCGCGCACGGCGCGGACGGATCGGCGGTCGCGGACGCGATCGCACGGGCCGGCCGCCGGCTTTCACAATCGTCACTCGCATTGCAGATTGGTAACCGGCGACCGCGAGCACGCTCGGATTCGTGCGTGATTTCGCGGAAACGCGTCTTGCAGCGCTGGCGGAGCGATGAAGCCCGCACGCGCCGCCGTCCTGTGTCTCATTGCCGCCGCGTGCGGCGGCTCCGGCTCGAAGGCGAATCCCACCGCCCCGGACCCGTCGCACGTGCTCTCGGGGCAGACGGTGAATGTCGTCGACGGGACGCCGCTGAGCGACGTCGACATTCAGCTTGGCGGCGGATCGGCGCGAGCGGACGCCAACGGCAATTTCCAGCTTCCGGTCTCGGGCGATGGTCCGTACGCGGCCGCGATCACCGGCGCGCCCGTCGTCCAGCGGCGAACCACGCTGACGCCGCAGACGAACGGTCCCGCGCGCATCAGCCTCATCCCCGCCTCGTTCGATCTCGGGGCCTTCGACGAGATGTTCCGCGCGACGAACCATCGTCTGCAGCGGTGGGCCAGCCAGCCGTCGGTGGTGGTCGTCGCCAGCGTCATGCGCTATGGATCAACGGCGACCGACCGGTTCACCGCGCGCTCGGAGCAGATGACGCAGGCAGAGATCGACACGCTGATCTCGCACCTGAACGAAGGTCTGTCGCTCTTGACCGGCGGCACCTATTCGTCGTTTGCCTCGGTAGAGATCGAGCGGCCGCAGGCGGGCCAGCAGGTGATCGTGCAGCGCACCGGCAAGATCGTGATCGGACGCTACGTCGGGATCGGTGACGACACGGGAGAGCCGATTATCGGCTACGGCAACTGGGCAGAGCGCACCGACGGGACGGTCGTCGGCGGGACGATCTGGCTCGATCGCGATTTCGACAAGAACGAAACCGCACGCCGCCTGCTGCGCATTCACGAACTCGGCCACGCCCTCGGCTACAGCCACGTCGCGCGCCGGAGGTCGGTGATGAACGCGGCGCTGGGCCCGGAGCCGACCGATTTCGATCGCGCCGGCGCGGTGATCGCCTTCCAGCGGCCGATCGGCAACGTCGCGCCTGACAGCGATCCCTCCGCGGGCATGGCGCCCGCCGGCACCGCGCAAGTGAGCGAGGGCGGCACGTCCTGGACGAAGCCGATCCGCTGAGGCACGGCGCTCGTTCAACCACGGACGATCGAACCGCGGATGCAGTTCGGCTGAAGGCGGACTTCCGCGTGAGCTGGTGGCCGGGCCTTCGACTGCACGCTATCCGTGGCACAATCCGCGGCCATGCAGCTCTCACGACGCACGTTCCTCTCAATCAGCGGCGGGCTGTGGCTCGTCGATCCCTTGCGCGCGTCGGCGCACCCGTCACCGGTTCAGGACGCCGCCGCGGCGGCAACGGGCATCACCGCCGCGACGATCGTTGACCGCATCAAGGCCAACGTCGGCATCCCGTGGCTCACCGACACCGTGGACCGCATCGTTGCGGGGGCGCCCGACACGCCCGTCCGCGGCGTCGCCACGACGATGATGGCGACGCTCGACGTGTTGAAGCGCGCGGACGCCGCCGGCCGCAACATGATCATCAGCCACGAGCCGACGTTCTATTCGCATCAGGATCGCACCGAGGCATTCGCGACCGACGCCACGTTCCGCTTCAAGGACGAGTTCGTCAAGAACCGCGGCCTGATCGTCTTTCACTTTCACGATCACTGGCATCGCCGCACGCCCGATGGCATCGCGCGCGGCATGGCGCGCGAGCTTGGCTGGGAACGGGACGTGGTGCCGGGCACGCAGAACGAGTTCGCGCTGGGCGGACGCACCGTCCTCGAGATCGCGCGTCACCTCCAGTCGCGCCTCGGCGGACGGAGCAGCATGCGCATCGTCGGCCATCCGGACCTGAAAGTGAATCGCGCCCTGGCGAGCTGGGGCTACGTGAGCCTCGGTCCCGGCACTGCGCAGATTGCACGACCCGACGTCGATCTGCTGATCGGCGGTGAGACGCGGGAATGGGAAGTCGTGGAATACGTGCAGGACCAGATCGCGGCGGGCAGGCAGAAGGCGCTGATCGTCCTCGGACACGTGATTTCGGAGCAAGCCGGGATGAAGCTGTGCGCCGAGTGGCTGAAGACGTTCATCAGCGATGTGCCCGTTGATTTCGTCCCGGCCGCAGAACCGTTCTGGCGGGTGCAGCCGTGACCGCGAGCGCGCAGCGCGGGCGGCGCCTTCAGGTCGTCTCTCGGTAGGCCGTTCCTGGCGATTTCCTTGTGAGGACGCCGCCGCGGATTCACACGAACGTGACTTCCCCGGTGCTGTCGCCGAGCTGCTCCGTGGGCACACCCAGGCGATCGAGCAGCGTGACGTAGAAATTCGTCATCGGCGTGTCCTTCGAATACACGACATGGCGGCCGCCGCGCACTCCGGCGCCGCCGCCGAGCAGCACGACCGGAAGATCGTCGTGCGTGTGCCGGTTGCCGTCGCTGAGGCCGCTGCCGTAGACGATCATCGTGTGATCGAGCAGCGTGCCGTCGCCGTCCGGCGTGTCCTTCAGCTTCCTGACGAAGCCGGCGAACAGCTCCACGTGCATCGTGTTGACCTTGGTCACCTTTTCGATCCACTCGGGATTGCCGCGATGGTGCGTCAGCGGGTGGTGCGGATCGGGAACGCCGATCTCCGGATAGGTGCGCAGGCTTCCTTCGCGTCCCATCATCATCGTGACCACGCGCGTCGAATCGGTCTGGAACGCGGCGAGCTGCAGATCGAACATCAACTGCACGTAATCCGCATACTCGACCGGGATGCCGGTCGGACGATCGATCGGCGGCGTGAGCCCGGTGAGATCCCGCTCGGCGCGTTCGATGCGCTGCTCGATCTCGCGGATCGACGCGAGGTACTCATCGAGCTTGCGGCGGTCCGACGGGCCGACGTCGTTCATCAGCTCGGCGGTGCGCGCCGTCACGAGATCGAGAATGCTGCGGCGATGCAGCCGCCGCCGCGCGCGCGTCTCCGGCGGGAGGCTCGTGTCCACGTCGCCGAAAAGGCGCTCGAACACCAGGCGCGGGTTCGTCTCGGGCGGCATCGGCGTGGACGGCCCGCGCCACGCCAGGCTGTTCGTGTACGCGCACGAGTAGCCGGAATCGCAGTTGCCGATGGTGCGTGAATCGTCGCATCCCAATTCAATCGACGGAAACCGCGCCTCCCGGGCCAGGTGCTGCGCGGCGATCTGATCGACGGAGATGCCGTTCTGAATGTCGGCGCCCGCGGTCTTCCGCGGGTGCACGCCGGTGAGATACGACGCGGCGGCCCGGGCGTGATCGCCGGGGCCGTCGCCGAGCGCCATGCCGTTGCGATGCGCGAGGCCTGACAACACCAGCGTGTCGTCGCGGAGCCCTTCGAGCGGCTTCAGGATGCGCGGGAACTCGAACTGCGATCCCGCGGCCGAGGGCGTCCAGTCGGCCATCGTGATGCCGTTGGGGACGTAGGTGAACGCGAGGCGCAGCGGCGCCGCTCCGGCAGACGACGTGCTCGGGCGCGTGGCCGCGAAGGCGGGAGTCATGGCGTCGAGCGCGGGCAGCGCGATGACGGCGCCCATGCCTTTGAGCAGCGTGCGGCGCGACAGGTGACGGCGCGTGACAATCATGGCGTTCCTCGCAGGGTCTCGACCGGATCGGGCCACGGCCGCCGGGATTGGAATGGCAGGCTCTTGACGATCTCCAGCACCAGCGCGGAGAAGCGATAGTTCGCTGGCGGCAGTCGCGCGGCGATCGCTTTCACCGTACGCGCATCGTAGCGTTCGAGGCCGCGGCCGAGCGCATACGTCAGCAGCTTCGACGTGAGGGCGCGCGCGAACGCGGCGCGCTGCGACACGAGCACGGCGCGCAGCTCGTCGGGCCCGTTGAACTCGTCGCCATCCGGCAGAAGGCCGGTCGCATCGATCGGAAACTTGCCGTCCGTCGTTCGCCACGCGCCGACCGCGTCGAAGTTCTCGAGGCCGAAGCCGAGCGGATCCATGCGCCGATGGCACGCCGCGCACGTGGGATCCTTGCGATGCGCCTCGAGCTGCTCGCGCATCGACACGGCCGTGCCGATCTTCGCCTCGTCCAGGTTCGGCACGTCGGGCGGCGGATCGGGCGGCGGCGCATTGAGGAGGGTGTCGAGGATCCACTTGCCGCGCAGCACCGGCGACGTGCGCGTCGCATACGACGACACGGTCAGGACGCTCGCATGCGTGAGCACGCCGCCGCGCGGCGTGCTCGTCAGATCGACGCGGCGGAACTCCGGTCCGGAGACGCCGGAGATGCCGTAATGACGCGCGAGGCGCTCGTTCAGGAACGAATATCGCGCGTCGATGAAATCGAGGATGCTGCAATCGTCGCCAATGACGTGCTCGACGAAGAGCTCCGTCTCGCGGCGCATCGAGAGCCGCAGATAATCCTCGAAGTCCGGAAAGCGGTCGCGGTTCCGTGTGACGGACTCGAGGGCGCGGAACTGCAGCCACTGGCCGCCGAACTGCTCGGCGAGCGCGTGCGCCTTCGGGTCGCGCAGCATGCGGCGGACCTGCGCCGCGAGGGTGACCGGCTGGCGCAGCGTGCCGGCCGCGGCCGCGCGGAGCAGCGGTTCGTCCGGCATGCTGGACCACAGGAAGTACGAGAGCCGCGTCGCCAGCTCGTACTGCGTGATCAGCTGCGTCGGCGCGGGACGCGCCAGCGGACGGTTGCGTTCGATGCGGAACAGGAAGTCCGGCGACACCAGCAGCGCCTGGATGCCGACCACGAGCCCTTCGTCGAACGACTGCTCGTCGGCCTTCGCGCCGTCGACCAGCGCGACGTACTTGTCAGCCTCGCCCTCCGCGAGCGGCCGACGGAAGGCACGGCGGGCGAGATCCCTCATGATCCGCGTCGCACACATCGGCGTGTGCTCGCCGCCGCGATGGCCGCACGTGTAGATCCGATCGACGCTCTGGCGCGACGGCCCCGCCGGTTGCGAATAGGGTCCGCCGATCTCTACCGCACTCACGCGCACGCCGTTGAGCGGGATCTTCGCGAGCTCGGCTTCCGCTTCGTCGAACCGCTGCTTCAACTGCGCGATCCGCTCCGGCGACGCGCCCGGCGGCGGCGTGAACGTCTTCTTCGGCGGCTCCGGCCGGCGCGCGGGATTCGGACCGCCATAGCGTGCCGGCAGGCCGTCGAAGATGCGGGGAATCGCCACCGCTATCCAGTGATCGCCGGCCGCCAGCTTCAGCCGGAACTGAATCGACTGCCCGCCGAAATCCTGCCGGTCGTCGTCGAAGCGCGCGGCCCGCTCGGGATCGTGCACGAGTGACGACAATTCACGCTCGTCCACCCAGAGCGACACCGTGATCGGATCCGAACCGGCCGGGCGCACGCCGCCCAGCACCACGCGGACGACGTACTCGCCGTCGACGGGAACGCGGTGAATCGCATGGAACGCATTCGGCAGGCTCAGCCCGGTCCGGTCGTAGCGGTCCGGAAAGGTGCGCGCATCCCCGGGGCGCCGGCCCTCGGATCGCAGCTTGACCAGCGTGGGCGCCACCTTCGGCGCGCCGAAGACGGCGAGCCGCGCGATGCGGTCCGCCGACGAGAGATATTTCTCCATCAGCGCGGGTGACAACGACAGCACGTCGCCGATGTTGTCGAAGCCGTAGCCGGTGTCGTCCTGCGGGAAGTCGTCGGCAGGACGCACGTCGACACCGAGAAGATCGCGGACGGTGTTGTTGTATTCCGCGCGGTTCAGGCGCCGGGCGGTGACCCGTCCCGGATCCGGGGGCGTGACGCGATCGATGCGCGCGAGCTCACGCGCCAGCCAGCCCGCGACCGCCTGCCGCCGATGTTCCGCCGGCTGCGGTTCGTCCTCCGGCGGCATCTCGCGCTGGCGCAGCTTTTCGACGACGGCGTCCCATCGCTCGCGATCCCTGATGAGCGTCGCGACCGACGTGAAGGACTCGAAATTCAGCTCGCGCTTGTGTTTCTCGTTGCCGTGACACTCCACGCAGTGTTCGGCGAGGAACGGCCTGACGATGTGCTCGAAGCCGGCGGCGGACTCGCTGGTCAGAATCGGACCGCGCGGGACGTCGGCCACTTTCACCGGCGGGAGCGCGGCCGGACGCGCCGGGGGCTGGGCAAGCGCCAGCGCCGTAGCCCACACGACGACCGCCGCGACGAGCATCGCCCGCATTCATGAGAATTATTGGGAGCCGACGGCCGGGAGATCAAGCGGATTCAGGCGATACCGGCGGTGCTGGTCACGGCCGCGGTCCGATGCGCCTCGCGCATGGGATCTGAGCGAAATGCCACGTGTTTACGGTCCGCTTCGACCGATTCGACGGCGTCTCATGCGGCATCGTCCAGCGGCCTGCAACGGGATCCAGGTGCCTCCGCCGACGCGCCGTTGATACTGTTCGCGATCCGGCACACGATCGGCTGGAATGGACACGGCATCGAACAGGACGAGACCGGTCAGCTCGTTCGTCAGCGTGCGAAGTCTGCAGACGTGATGCCGCACGCTTCATGAGGGTCGCCATGCCCGGCCGCCAGTGCTACCACTGCAAACAATGGATCGAAGAAGGAGACGCGCACGACTGCTGGACGACGACCGAGGCGGCGTTGACCGCGGATCTTTCCGACGATCTCCAGGACGCCTGGGAGCGCCTGCGCGAAGCGGCCACGGCGTTCGGCGAGCAGCGCATCTATGCGTCGCACCACTCGATCATGTTCTCGCGGCGGTCGTGCTATTTCTTCGTCCGCCCGAAGCGGCAGTACCTCGAGCTCTGCGTGTTCCTCGGCCGTCCCGTCAATGCGCCACAGGTGCGACGGATCGAGCGGCCGTCCAGGTCGAAGGTCGCCCACATCCTTCGAATCACGCATCGCGACGAGGTCGAAGCGCCAGTCACCGACTGGCTGCGTGAGGCGTACGAGTATGCGTCGACCGCTGCGGTGAAGCGTGCGCCCTCTGCCGCAGCGAAGCGCCGGGCGCCGCGCAAGGCGGCGACCCGGCGTCCAAAGAAGGCGGCAGCGCGTCACCGCACGAGCGCGAACGCGCCGCACACCGACCGGGCACGGCGCGGTTCGCGGCGCCGGTGAGCCCGGGCCTGCAGCCCACGCGCTCGCGCCGGTGGCGTTCTACCGGGGCACGATTTCCACCGCCGCAAAGTTCCACGCATCTCGCGACGGTGACGTCGTGCCCAACGCGATGGCGCTGCCGGCCGACGTGGCGTCCACGTACGACTGGACCCAGAACGTGCTGATCGCGTCGCGATCCACCCACTGATGCACGATCGTCTGTCCCGCCGGCACCGTCCGCGCCGTGTTGCGATCCGGATCGTGCCCGACCGCAAACAGCAGCGAACCCGCACGGGTGGTCGTCAGCATCACGCCGGCCAGCGTGCGATCGCCGCTGGTCGCTGCTGACGCGCCAATCCCGGCGGTGTTCGAGACGCTCAGCACCGTCAGTGACTGGTGGGTTGCCGTGCCGGACGCGGGCCTCGAGCTGACGATCACATTCGACAGCGGCGCGGGGGCCGTCGCCGTCCAGATTTCCGCGGTGCCCGACTGAGCGTTCGCGCGCCGCACCAGCGTCCAGTTCAATCCGCCGCCGGATATCGCAAGCGTCTGCGGCCCGAGGAAGTTGTCGGATGACGCCAGCGCCACCAGCAGTTCGCCGGCGGCCACGCTGAACGGCGGCGTATTCACGGTGCCCGTGCCGTCAACCGACACGGTGGTGTTCACCTGCGGCCGGCCAGGCTGGCTGACTGCGACCACGAGATTCACCGCCGTGCCGGGCGCGACCAGCGTGGCTTCGGCGGGCGACTGACTCAAGACCGAGCCCGCGGGGACGGTCAGGTTGACGCTCTCCGTCACGGTTCCGACCACCAGGCCCGCATTGGCGAGCGTCGTGCCCGCGGCGGATTGCGAGAGACCAATGACGCTCGGCACTACGACTTGCGCCGGCCCGGACGACACGACCAAATCCACCGCGCTGCCGCTCGCCACCTGCAGGCCGGCCGATGGCGTCTGTGACATCACGGCCCCAGTGGGGATCATCGTGCTCGGCGCCGTCGACACTACACCGACCGTGAGTCCGGCACTTGTGATTGCGGTGGTCGCCGCCGCCTGCGTCAGTCCGACGACGTTCGGCACCGCCACCTGGGGCGCACCCGACGACACGACGAGCGCGACTGTGCTGCCGGTCGTCGCCTGCGTACCGGCCGCGGGCGTCTGACTGATCACCGATCCCGACGGCACCGTCGTGCTCGACGCCGTCGTCACTACGCCGACGGTGAGTCCGGCACTCGTGATGGCCGCCGTCGCCGCCGCCTGCGTCAGTCCGACGACGTTCGGCACCGCGACCTGCGGCGGACCCGATGAGACGACGAGCGCGACCGCGCTACCAGTCGTCGCCTGCGCGCCGGCCGCGGGTGTCTGACTGATCACCGATCCCGACGGCACCGTCGTGCTCGACGTCGTCGTCACCACGCCGATGGTGAGTCCGGCACTCGTGATGGCCGTGGTCGCCGCCGCCTGCGTCAGTCCAACGACGTTCGGCACCGCCACCTGGGGCGGACCGGACGACACGACGAGGGAGACGGTCGTGCCAGTCGCGACTTGCGTCCCTGCCGCGGGCTTCTGATCGATCACCGATCCGGCGGCGACGGTTGTGCTCGACGCGGTCGTGATGGCGCCGGCCGCAAGACCTGCATTGGTGAGCGCGCTGACCGCCGCGGCCTGCGTCAAGCCGACCACGCTGGGCACCGCCACCTGCGGCGGACCGGAGGAGACGACCAGCGCGACGGCGCTGCCGGCGGTCACTTGCGTTCCCGCCGCGGGCGTCTGGCTGATGACGGAACCTGCTGGAACGGTGGTGCTGCTCGCCGTCGTGACGAGTCCCACGCGCAACCCTGCGTTGCTCAGGGCCGTCGTCGCCGCGGTCTGCGTCAAGCCGACCACTGACGGCACCGCGACTGGCGGCGGGCCGGACGAGACGTTCAGCGCAACCGCGCTGCCGCTCGTGGCCTGCGTGCCCGCCGCGGGGTTCTGACTGATGACCGAACCCGCGGGCACCGTCGAACTCGCCGACGTGGTCACGACGCCCACCGTGAGACCCGCATTCGTAATCGCCGTCGTCGCGCTGGCCTGGGTCAGGCCGACAACGCTCGGCACGCTCACTGACGGTGGACCGGAGGAGACAACCAGCGCGATTGCCGTGCCGCTGCCGACCTGCGCTCCAGCCGCGGGGGTCTGGCTGATCACCGATCCGGCCGGGACGGTGGCGCTGGCGGCAGACGTGATCGCGCCGACGGTGAGTCCGGCGCCCGTGATCGCGCTCGACGCCGCCGCCTGCGTCAATCCGACGACGTTCGGCACGACGATCGGCCCGGACGAGACGACCAGGTCGACACGCGATCCGGCCGCGACTGCCGTCCCGGCGGCGGGCGTCTCACTGATGACCGAACCGGCTGGAACCGTGGCGCTCGGAGCTTGCGTGACGATGCCGACGACGAGTCCTGCGCCGGCAATCGCGCTCGTCGCCGCGGCATTGGTGAGTCCGACAACGTCGGGAACGACGTTGACGACGTCGATCGTGACGCTGGCCGTCGCCGTGGTGAATGCGATCGTGTCGGCCGGCGTGAAAACGGTCGAGAGCACCTGTCCGAGGCCGGCCGGAAGCACCGTGCCGGCCGGCGGTGCGTACGCAAACGTCCCGGCGGTGTTTGCCGTCGCGTTCAACTGAAGCGCCCCGAGCGGAGTGCCGGCGGCGATTCTGGTCGGCGGCAGCCAGGTGATGATCGGCGTCTGCACGTTGCTGACCGTCACCGACACGGCTGCCGACGTGGTGGTGTTCCCGGCGGCGTCCCGCGCGATCGCGGTCAGCGTATGGGTGCCATTGGCGGCAGTGATCGTGGACCACGAGGTGGTGTACGGCGCGGCCGTGATTTCACCACCAAGGTTCACCCCGTCGACGCGGAACTGCACACCGGCAACGCCGACGTTGTCCGAAGCGCTCGCGGTAACGGCGACCGTCGCCGACACGCTGGCGCCGCTCGCAGGCGCCGTGATCGACACCGTCGGACGCGTCACGTCGGGCGCGGCCACGAAGGACGTCGCGTAGATGTCGTACAGCGAATTGCCCTCGGTCCATATCAATCCGACCTGGTTGCTGCCAACCTGCGGCGACCCGGCAACGTACTTGCGGTTGTGAATGCCGATGTCCGTGCCTGGCACCGCCGCCCACGGGGTCCAGGTCACGCCGTCGAAGCGCGTCCAGAGAATCGTATTCGCCAGATCGGTGTTGACGACGGCGAGCCACACGTTCACGCCGTCCGTCGCACCGAACACGCCGGCGCCCGCTTTCGCGGATTGACCGCTGCCGAAGAGCGGCGGCGCCGAGCTGAGCGCGGACCATCCGTTGGTGGCGGCGTTGTAGGACGCCGCGTCCAGGCCGCTCCCGTTCGCGTTGCGGCGAAATGCGTAGATCTGCGTCGTCGTGACGGGAACGAGCGCCCAATCGTTCTGGTCGATGAGGGCGGTCGTCGCGAAGACGTTGCCGTCGCCGCCCGTCTGCGATCCGACCACGATGCCCGGCCACGTGCCCGTTGCCGCCGACCGTTTGAAGCGAAGGTTCGTGAGGTTCGGCTCGAAGTTCTGGCCGTTGTCGTACACCGCGAGCATCACGTCGTTCGCGAGCGGCGCGAGCGTGACGGCGTTGCACTGATTGATCATCGACCCGTCGACGACCGCCGGCACGGAGAAACCGCTGGTCCATGTGCTGCCGGTGTCGGGACTGGTCGAGCGCCGCAGGTTGGCGTCGACTTCCTGCTGGAGCGTTGTCCCGGCGGTATGAATCGTTTTGCCGGTCGACACACCGATGGCGTTGCCGCGCGGGATCGCCCAGGTGGCGGCGGGCTCATCGAAGAGATTCCACGTCGACCAGGTGATGGTCGTGCCGGTGACGACCGCGCGGATGTGACCGGTGCGCCCGTTCTGCCCGTCGAACGCCATGCTGATGTCCGCGTGGATGACGTCCACCGGGCTGTTATTCACGTACGCGACGGCGAGCGATCGCCCGCCGCCAAGAAATCCGTTCGGCGATCCTGACGCGGCGCCGGGACTGTCGGCCGCCGCAATCCACGTGGCGGTCGCGAGATCCGGCCCGGACGATCGATAGGCCTTGACGATGTGGTTCGTACCGCCCTGCGCGTCGCCGGCGGACGTCAGCGTGAACAGCCACCACACGCGCGAGTTCGCGGCATAGACCAGGTGCGACTGCCCGGAGTGTCCGGTCGCATCGTCGAATGTTCCCGCGGCCTGGATGCCGACAGCGGCCGGCGAAGGCGCCGCGACGATGCCGCTTTGCAGGGCGCCGGCGGCGCCGCCGGCGAACGCGGCGGACCTGACCAGCGGCAACAGCGCCGAACCACCATGCGGCTGCGCGCCGGCGAGAACCGTGCCCCACGATCCTGGGACGTACATGCTCAACGCCGCCGTGACCACGCCAAGGATGACGAACCGACTCTTCATCGGACCTACCGGACAGGAAGCCGCGGTTTGCAGGCCGCGGCGAGTTTTTGGTTGAAGCTACCTATGCAAGGCGATACCCGCCTTTTCCGGCGGCAACGTGTTGATCCTGGAAGGGCGCCGCTCGTCTTGTCATCTAGCTGGAAGAAATCTGTCGCCTGTACACACCTCGGGGGACGCGGTTCCCGCGGGTGAATGCCGGTGACGTGGGACGGCGTCAAAGCGGGCACGTATAATCCGTGGCGCATGGGCACCCTGCCGACGTGCGGAGGCGATGACAATGCGAGATCCATTAGTACGTGTGACATTTGCCGCCTTGATCGGGATCGGCGCGATTGCCGCAGGCACCCTGGGCGCCGCTGACAACGGGCGCTACAAGAAGCAGGGCAACCGCTGCGTGTGGGACGCCGCCGATTCGGGGCCGAACCAGTGCACGCCGGTGGCGGCCGGGCGATTCAAGGAAGAGGGCGGCGCCTGCGTCTGGGTCGCGAAGGAGACCGGCGCGGACCAGTGCAAGCCGGCGAAAGGCCGCTTCAAGAAGGAAGGCACCGCCTGCGTGTGGAACGCGACGGACGCGGGTCCGAATCAGTGCGATCCGAGACGAGCGAAGTAGGGCGGGTCTGGCGACCCGCCGTGCCTTCGCCGCCCGAAGTACCCCGGCATCACGGCGCCACTTTCACAATCTGAATCGCGTTGACCGGCGCGCGCAGCGTCAGGTTGGTGCTCGAGACCGGTGTCGCGGTCAGCGAGAAGCCGTCCGCCGTGATGCGGAACTTCACGTAGTTGCCCGTGCCGCTTTCGGGCGTCGCTTCGACGTATGCGCCCGCAAAGTTGGTGTTCGCCGGATCGGCAACCGTCATCGTCATCGGGGCGAGCCCGGCGCCACTCAGGCGGTAGGCCGCCGCGCGCGTGAATTGTCGATTGTCGCCGTCGATGTAGACGTAGACGTCGTAGGCGCCGCGGGCGAGACCGGCAACCGTGACGGTGGTCACGCTGATGCTGCTCGTATCCAGATAACCCTTCATCAGACGAGCGTCGCCGGGCTGATCGGCGACCGGCGTCGTCCAGCCGCCGTTTGCGGCCCACGTGACGGTCGCGGCCGTCGGCTGTCCTCCGTCGTCAACGAGCGCGAGCGGCGCGGTGCGGACTGCGCCGGCCGCGTTGTTCCAGTGCGATGCCGGCACGACGCCGGCGATCTCTGCGTCGCCCATCGCCGTGGGGCTCGTGCCGGCGAACCTGATGCCGATGTTGGCGGGCTGCGGCGCCGGAGCGGCGGGCGCCGGCACGATCTGCATGCCGTTCACCGGCGCACGCCGCGTTCCTGCCGATGGCGCGTTGGGCGCCGCGCTCAGGGTGAAACCGGTCGCGGTAATCGTGAACCGGACGTAGTTGCCGCGCGAGTTGTCGCCGCGCGTGAACGCGGTTCCAAAGTTCGTGTTCGCCGCGTCGATCAACGTGATCGTGGACGGCGTGACGCCCGCGCCGCTGATGCTGTAGTTCGCGGACCGGTCGTAGGTGCGATTGTCGCCATCCGCGTAGACGTAGACGTCGTAGGTGTTGGGCGCGAGCCCTGACACCGTGACGGTCGTCGTCGACGTGCTGGTCGTGTCCAGATAGCCCTTCATCAGGCGGACGTTGTCGCCGCCGTCGGCAATCGGCAGGATCCATCCGCCGTTCGACGACCAGCCCACGGTTGCGTTCGTCGCCGCGCCCGTCTCGTCAACGAGCGGCAACGGGCTGCTGCTGGAGGCGCCGGTGGCGGTGTTCCAGTTCGGCTTCGGCACGACACCAGCGATCTCGGCCGGCGCGATGAGCGCCGTGCTCGTCCCTGCGAAGTCGATGCTGATGGCGCCGTGCGGCGCCGGCGTGACCACCGGCGGACCCGACGAGACGAGCAGGCTGACCGGTGTGTTGGCCAGAACCTGCGTGCCCGCTGCGGGCTTCTGATCGATGACCGAGCCGGCCGGCACGATGGCGCTCGAGGCCTGGGCCTCCGTTCCAGGCGCGAGGCCCGCCGCGGCAATGGCCGCCGTTGCCGCACTCCGCGGCAATCCCACCACGTTCGGAACGATGTTGACGACGTCGATGGTGACGGTCGCGGCGGCCGTGGTGAACGCGGCCGCGTCGAGCGGTGTGAACGCGACCGCAAGCGTCTGGCTGCGTCCGCCGGGCAGCACGGTGCCAGCGGGCGGCGAGTAGACGAACGTGCCGGCCGTGTTCGCCGTTGCGTTCAACTGCGCCGGACCGAGCGGCGTCCCTGTGACGATGCTCCGAGGTGCCGGCCACGTGATCAGCGGCGTCTGCGGGCGCGGCGGCGGCGGCGGCGCCGCCAGCGAAAGACTTGCGGTCACCACGTCGAACAGGATCGAACCTTCCGTCCACACGAGGCCGACCTGATTGTTCCCGACCCGCGCCGAGCCAGACAGGTAGCTGCGCGTCTGCGTGCCGATGTCAGTGCCGGGCACGGCCGTCCATGGCGTCCACGCGGCGCCGTCGAACGAGGTGCACAGGATCGAGTTCGCGAGATCGGAGTTGATCACGCAGACCCACACGCCGCTTCCGTCGGTCGCGCCGAACACGCCCGCGCCCGGCTTCGGCGACTGCGCCGCGCCGAAGAGCGGAGGCCCCGGCGAGAGCGGCGACCACGTGTTCGTCGCGTCGTTGTAGGCGGCGGCATCGAGCCCGGACCCGTTGGCCGTGCGGCGGAACACGTAGACGCGAGTGTCCGAGACCGGCACGAGCGCCCAGTCGTTCTGATCGATCGCCGCATTCGTGGCGAAGACGTTGCCATCGCCGCCGAGCTGCGAACCGACGACCACGCCGCTCCACGAGCCGCCCGCGTTGGATCGTTTGTAGCGAAGGTTCGTGAGAAACGGCTCCGTACTCTGCCCGTTGTCGTAGACCACCAGCATCGTGTCGTTCGCGAGCGGCGCGAACGCCAGCGCGTTCGCCTGGTTCGTCATCGAGTTGTCGACCACCACCGGCGCGGAGAAGCCGCTCGTCCACGTGCCGCCGGTGTCGGGGTTCGTCGACTGGCGGGCGTTCGCGTCCACTTCCTGCTGCAGGATCGGGCCGGCCGTGTGAATGAACTTGCCGCTCGACACACCGAGGGTGTTGCCGCGCGGCAGCGTCCATGTCGCCGCGGGTTCGTCGAAGTAGTTCCACGACGACCAGGTGATCGCCGTGCCGGTCACCACCGCGCGAATGTGCCCGGTCCGGCCGTCCTGGCCGTCGAACGCCATGCTGATCTCGGCGTGAATCACGTCGACGGGAGTGTTGTCGATGTAGGCGATGGCGAGCGAGCGGCCGCCGCCCAGGAACCCGTTCGGCGTGCCCGAGGCAGCTGGCGGGCTGTCGCCGGCCGCACTCCACGTGGCGGTCGCGAGGTCCGGCCCGGACGACCGGAACGCCTTCACGACGTGGTTCGATCCGCCTTCGGCGTCGGCCGTCGACGACAGGGTGAAGAGCCACCAGACGCGGGCGTTGACGGCATAAATAAGGTGCGATTGCGCCGAATGCCCGCTGGCGTCGGCGAAACTGCCCGCGACGTGGTCGCCGATCGTGACCGGGCTGACCACGGCCGCCTGCGAAGCCACCGGCGGGCGAGTGAGGCCGATACCGATCGAGACGAGAAGCGCGAGGGCTGCGGTCGAGAGCGTCGTGTTCAGTTGGGCGGGCATGACTTACAGAAGTGCAAGCCACGCGCAAATCGCAAGAAACAATTTCTCCAGCAATTCGGAGACATCCGGGGATTTGTCTTCACCGCGGAAGACTTGTGTCTGCCCGCAGGCCTGTTGAGGTCGACCACCGATCAGCGCAGCGCCTGTGAGACGCCGGTAGCTGCTCCGTCTTCGCGCTGGTCTGCGTGCTGCGGTTGCGCAGGCACTCGAACCAGTCGGCCACGCGACAGGTCATCGTCGCCGATCGCGATCGGCGCGGCTCGTCCTGCCGTGCTCCTGGTGTTCGCGGCGCTGATCGCCGCAACTTTGCCCATGAGGACACTGACCGGTATGCGA